>CAZVLJ010000082.1:7786-9670 GCA_964627825.1 uncultured Rikenella sp.
GTGCACTTACCGGCTTTCCTGCCGGTCATCGGTCCCTCACCCTGAGGACCTTTATGATCCAATCCTGGCATTTTTTCTATTTATTGCTTATTCAACATATCTATCACCGACTTAACAGTCTTCTCCGGCTCCTTGTAGACCACCATCTGGATCCTCAAACTGTCAAGAAGCGATTTGATCTTATAGCCGAACTCGCCGGAGACGATCTTCTCAACCTCCTTTGATGCCACCAGCTGGACTGAAGCCGGACCGGCTCCCTCCTCGGCATCCTTGTTGGGGTTTGGGAGTATCTCCACCCCGCCGGTCTCTGTATCGTAAATGACAAAAAAGGCGCAGCGGCCAAACCGCTGGTCGAGCTTGCTCTCAAGGCTTTGCCCCGTACTTGTTATTGCTACTTTCATATCTGCTATTTTTATATATCTTTTGCCAGAAGGTTGTTTTTTCTCATGAGGTGGCTGCCACATACCGGACACTCCTCATCCTTACAGCGTCGTGAAGGCTCATGCTCTCTCTCATAACCGCAGCCGGGACAAACGCAGATGTCAGAAGGAGCCCGGCGTGTAACCGGAGTCGAGTCATCAACAGGTACATAATTGACTATGCTGCCGCTGCCGCATAAAGGGCACTTTTCAGGAGTCACACTCTTCTCCGGCTGGTTGAAGAGACAGCCGCAGCCGTTGCATTTGTACCATTCACTGTCAAAGTAAATCTTACCACCTTCGATGATGATCTGCTTACCTGTTACCAGCGCATCGGCTATCTTTGCTCTCGCTTTTGCATAAATACGGGTAAGCGTCGGACGCGAGACATCCATCACACGGGCAGCCTCATGATGGTTGAGATTCTCAAAGTCACAGAGCCTGATGACTTCATACTCCTCGAGGTGCAGGAAGACTGAACGGGGCTGACCGACTTTAGCCATCCCGCCATAGGGTTTGAACCCGGAGATAACCGGAGGATTGCTGACTCTTCTTAAACGTGTTGGACGCGGTGACATCTTTTTGATCAATTGTTCGCTACAAAGATAATGAACATATGATCAAAACACAAAAACATCGCCAGCTTTCTGATAATTTAACATTACCAGGACAGAATTCATACGGATTCAAGGCAGGTATGCCTGGCGAGTAATCCGTGAATCCGAATCGGAATCAGTTCCAAATGAGTTAAGATTCTTTTACTCTGCGGAGAATAAGTTCATTATTCTCATTGTTTTTGCGGCGATTAACTCGTACAGCTGCCAGCACTGGCCGCCCTGATTTTAACACAAACAATCTTTCCTACTTCAAAAACCTGACACATGACGGGGCATTCAGGGTCAGTGAGGAGACGGCCTCATCACTGTGAGCCCCTTCACGAACCACCGAAATCTCATCCGATCTCTGGTTAGCCACCAGGAAGAATTTGCCGGATGGTGAAACTGCGAAGTTGCGCGGCCAGTTGCCTCCGCAGTCGCGGTGAGACGGCTCTGAAAGCTTCCCATCAACCCCGACCCTGAAGGTCACGATGCTGTTATGTCCCCGGTTTGAACCGTAGATTTTCTTCCCGTTACGCGAGAGGTGTATGTCAGCACAATAGCTTTTCTCCGTAAATCCTTCAGGAAGGGTGCTGACAGTCTGTTTGGTAGTCACGGTATCTGAAAGGATATTGTAAACTGACATTGAGGAGTTGAGCTCATTGATGACATACAGGTTAGCAGATGACTTGTCAATTGCCATATGCCGCGGGCCGCTTCCCGGCTCACTGTTGAAGTAAGCTATGTCTGCATTCATAAGAAGCCCGAGGGTTGTATCGAGTTTCAGCTGATGCACCCTGTCGAGGCCAAGGTCAGATACATAATATGTATGAAGCCTCGGGTTATGAATTGTCATGTGGGGGTGCGAC
>CAZVLJ010000083.1:0-9541 GCA_964627825.1 uncultured Rikenella sp.
TCCTGGCTTACCAGGACGACGATAATTTTGTGAAGCTGATGTTCAGGGCTGTGGTCAAGACAACCCGTGCCAGGGGAGTGCAACCCGGCACAATTGACCTTGTTATGGAAGAAAACGGCATTGCAAAATCACTGGCGTCCTTCAACCTGAAAAATGAAATCATCGGTGAAAATACCCTGAATCTTAAACTGGAGAAGAAAGGAAGCATCTACACGGCTTATTATTCACCTGACGGAGTTAAGTACGAGTTGCTCGGAACGGCAAATCTGCTGCTGAAAGACATCAGGGCAGGCCTGATCGTATGCGATGGGACAGTGGCTCAATACATGAAGAGTACGTTCTGGTTCGATTCTGATACAACAAAACCAGACACGCCCTTTGATGTTTCTTTCGACTATTTACGCATAAAGAACAGCGGGCTGAAATAATAACCGGATAATCTTAAAAAAACAGATATGAAAAATCTTTTATTAGCGTTGCTGCTCATCTCTATTGGCACGGTTGGGTATGCACAGGAAACTGTTTTTCCCGAGGGGACCAAACCGGCATCAACCAACATTCCGGGTGCTGATTATCCCCGGATCGACTCTCTGAGCAGAGTCCATTTCCGGTTGAGTGCCCCTGATGCAACAAGTGTTTCGGTAAGTCTTGGCAATGTTGCTCTCACAAAAGGTGAGGACGGTTTCTGGACAGGTATAACCAGGCCTCAGGACCCCGGATTTCATTATTACACAATTAAAATCAACGGTGTTGATGTGGCCGACCCGTCAAGTGAGACCTTTTTTGGTGCAAGCAGGGTAATGAGCGGTATTGAAATCCCGGAGAAAGGTGTCGATTTCTATGACATTAAAAATGTTCCGCATGGTGAGGTTCGTTCATTCTGGTTTTGGTCAAACACGTTCCGCGAAACCCGCCATGCCTATATCTATACACCACCCGGTTACGAAAGGGATAAAAAGAAGCGTTATCCTGTACTCTATCTGCAGCACGGCATGGGTGAAGACAGGCGTGCCTGGCCAAATCAGGGTCGCACCAATTTTATTCTCGACAACCTGATTGCGGAAGGTAAGGCAAAACCTATGATTGTGGTGATGGAAGACGGAGGAATTGCCAGGGGTTTCGGGACACCCATACGGGACAAATCAGGCAAAATACTGCCACGGCCGGAAGGTCAGGGTCCCGGCCGTCGTGGCGGTCCCGGACAGGGTCCCAATTTCTGGGACGAATTTACCGAAACCATTATTACCGACATTATTCCTGCCATCGATGAACATTTCAGGACGTTGCCTGACCGCGAAAACCGTGCGATAGCAGGTCTTTCGCTAGGCGGTACCCAGACTTACCAG
The DNA here is from genome assembly GCA_964627825.1 of uncultured Rikenella sp. GTDB lineage: Bacteria > Bacteroidota > Bacteroidia > Bacteroidales > VadinHA17 > SR-FBR-E99. The sequence continues at coordinate 1,347 of CAZVLJ010000083.1, forward strand.
ATTTCACAGGCCAATCTTGACAAGTTTGCCAATATTGGTGTTTTCAGCGCCCCATTCGGATTTCCCGGCATTGAAACCGGATATAACGGATTGTTGGCAAAACCGGATGAGTTCAATAAACAGGTGAAGGTATTTTTTATCAGCATGGGGTCGAAAGAAGGTCCGAATACCGGGCGCACAGTTCACGAAACACTTGATAAGGCAGGAATAAACAACGTGTATTACGAAGCGCCTGGTACTGCTCACGAATTTCAGACATGGCGTAAAAGCCTGTATCATTTTACCCAGCTTTTGTTTCAGAATAAATAACCGATAATTTGCTACAGATGAAATATTTGATATCTATAGTCGGGTTTGCTTTATTAATGCCGCTCGGATTAGGAGCGCAGCAGGCCAACGTGAATCTCGATTACAATCCGCAGAAGAATACCGAGAACCTTATTCCGTTCAGCGCTAATGTGAATTCGCCCGAGGTGCGCGATGACAATACAGTTACTTTCCGGTTAAAAGCGCCCAACGCACAGAAGGTTGTTTTGCCGGCAGGGGCAATCCACACGGCCAATAACCTTGGCAGGCAGCCTATTCCTTTTACAAAGGGTGACGATGGTATATGGACCCTGACAATCGGGCCGCTCAAACCGGATATGTATGCTTATCATTTCAATGTAGACGGCCTTCAGATTCCTGATCCGAATAACACTTACGCTGCTTTTACAGCTATGCCGCCATACAGTGAGCTGATAGTACACGGCGACGGGCCTGCATATTACGACGCCCGGAATGTACCTCACGGAACAGTGACGCGTCATGTTTATCATTCGGATGTAACCGGCGGTGAACGGGAACTCTACGTTTACACTCCTCCCGGCTACAATCCGAAGAAAAAATACCCGGTATTGTATCTCCTGGGTGGAAGCGGTGAGCTCCCGTCCAACTGGGTGTTCGACGGAAGGGCGAATTTTATTCTGGACAACCTGCTGGCCGAAGGGAAAGCTGTCCCGATGATTATTGCAATTCCCAACAACCAGGTTATTCACCGGAATCATTCAAGACACACCGAACTGACTTTCGATATTCTTGAAAAAGAGCTCCGGAACCATGTAATTCCACTGGTTGACAAGGCTTACAGCACAGTCAGGTCACCAAAAGGCAGGGCCATCTCAGGGTTGTCAATGGGAGGCCGTCACAGTATGTTTATCGGTTTTCGTTCGCTTGACCTGTTTGCAAATTTCGGTATCCTCAGCGCCGGGGATACAAATGCGGAAATATCGCTGGCACAGTTCCTGAATGATCCGAAAGTAAACGAAAAGGTTGATTACCTTTTTGTTGGCCAGGGTACCGAGGAAGCAAAAGGTTTTATGGGGCAAAGATGTCTGGTTCTGCATGAAGCCCTTGTGAAACATGACATCAAACATCAGTATTATACGGGTGGTCATGGCGGACACGACTGGTCTACCTGGCGGCACCTGCTCTATTATCAGTTTTTACCCAACCTGTGGAAAAGCAAATAACTCAACAAAGGTTTATAATAAATTCAATCTGAGGCAATTATAATGCAGGTATTTTCATCAGCTCCTTGGTTTTGCCTTCCGCCAATTATATTAATTTTACCTTTACTATTATAAAACAGAGGCGGAAAGTATGAAGAGAAAATACATGAATCCATACCTGGCGGGCACACTGCTGGGGCTTGTTCTGCTGCTGGCAATGGTTGTCGCCGGAAGGGGACTGGGTGCAAGCGGCGGTATCAAATACTGCGTTGTATCATTGGTAGGGGCAGTGAGCCCTGAACATGTGAACCAGACGGAGTACTATTCAGGGTATTTTGAAAACGCCAAAAAGCCCCTGACAAACTGGCTGACAATAGAGATCTTCGGGGTACTCCTGGGCGGTTTTATATCCGGAGCCATTTCCGGCAGGCTGAAATTACGGGTAGAGAAATCACCGCGGATCACCAATACACGACGGCTGGTATTTGCTTTCCTGGGTGGTATGCTCTTTGTCTACGGAGGCCAGCTTGCACGCGGATGCACCAGTGGCGCCGCCCTCTCGGGAATGGCTGTGCTTTCACTTGCCGGGTTCGTGACCATGATCGCAATATTCGGCTCGGCATTTGCATTTGCATGGTTCTTCAGGAAAAATTGGATTTAAAAACAATTCGCAATTCGCAAATCATTATGGCACCATTATCATCATTATATCAATTCCCCGAATGGCTGAACCTGCTTGCGGCCTTTGTCATCGGCACCGGGTTCGGCTTTGCCCTTGAACAGGGGGGATTCTCCTCGAGCCGCAAACTGGCCGGGATGTTCTACGGGTATGACACTACCGTGCTGAAGGTATTTTTCACCGCGGCCATTGTGGCGCTGATCGGTTCGCAGTTCCTCGGGTACTTCGGGCTGCTCAACCTGAACCAGGTCTATGTGAATGAGTTCTATGTAACCGCCTCGATAGTCGGCGGAGTGATCATGGGCGGCGGTTTCATAATGGGTGGTTTCTGCCCGGGGACGGGACTATGCGCGATGTCTATCGGCAAAATTGACGCCATGGTTTATATCCTCGGCGGACTCGCAGGCGCTTTCCTGTTTGCCGAAACCTGGCCCTTTATTGAAAAGATAGCGATGGCCAACTACAGGGGCCCTGTGAAGATCAATGAGGCTCTGGGAATGTCAGCCGGCCTCTTCACACTGATACTTGTCGCCTCTGCCGGTGCAATGTTCTGGCTGGCAGAGCAGGCTGAGAAAAGGTTCGCAAGACCTGACATCACGGATGAAATAAACTGATCAACCATGGAAACCAGGAAACAAATTACAGTACTCCTGCTCCTGCTGAGCCTTATTCTGGCCCTGCTTCCCCTGACGTCAAACAGGTCATTCAAGGCCCGGCCTGCAGAGCTGCTTGATGAGGTACTGAATGATGAGACCTCTTTTTCAGCAGATCAGGTGGCCAGGTTCATTGTCAGGGAAGCTGCTGATGTTCAGCTATTCGACCTCAGGCCGGCTGAAGCATATGGCAAAGAGTTCATCCCCGGGGCAGCCAGTGTGCCGTACGGCTCCTTCATCCGGACTGATCCGGACATATGGCTGCGGGACATGAGCAAAAGAATGATCCTTTATTCCGCCGATGATACTGAGGCTGCATCGGCCATGGCATATGCAAGAGGCCTTGGTTATGACAACACCTTTTTTCTCAAAGGGGGAATGGATGAATGGATTGAAACCGTTTCTGCCACCGGGTTTGAAGGGGAACGGATCACCGCCAGGGAAAATGCGCTTCTGGAGACCCGAAGGAAGGCAGCAGAAATGTACAATGAACTTCGCAGCCTTCCTGACAGCCTGAAGGCAAAATACCTTGAGTCGAAGAAATTTTCAGCACGTAAACTTGACGGCGGATGCCAGTAAAAAGCACCATGATGAAAACGGTTAAACAATATAGGTATGTGTTGGCTGCGGTCACGGTACTTGCAGTGCTGGTTCTGATCCGGGCATTTAATCCCGGAATTTTCAGGTATAACGCCGCAAAGTGGGCAGAGCCTTCTGTGACGGGTGAAAACATTATGACAGCCGGAGAGCTTTCGTCAGCAGGAGAGGGATTGCTGATTGTCCTGCTTGATGAATCATTCACGGCTCCTGAAGTCAGCGGGGCAGCTGTAATTGCAGTTGATCCGCAAGCCATTCTCGCAGATGATAATCTACGAAAAATCCGTAAGAACAGTGGTCCGGTGGTACTCTGTGCCGAAGATAACTCGGTTTCAGCCCGCGTCTGGATGGTCCTCAGCGAGATGGGGATAAAGAACCTCTATATACTAAAATAGATCCGGCCTGATGCATAGTTTATTTCTTCATCACAGGGAAATCATTTGACTCCTCGAGTGTGAACGGAAGCCATGAAAGGGTACTCTTCTCCCTGGTCATCTTATCATACATGAAGCTGTTGTTCCCGTATTTCAGCGTCCTGGCATCATAACCGAAGAGCCTCAGGAAGGCGGTTGCAAATGCTGAATTATGGCCGGTACCGCAATAAACAACGGTAATTTTATCCGTGGGTATTGTTGCCATCATATCCGGAAACCCGAGTGTTGCCTCAGGTTTGTACCGTACAGCCCCGGGGATGTGCCCCGCATCGTATTTATCCTTCCTCTCAAGGTTGATCACGAAATACTTTGACGGATCAGCAAAAACCTCATCAGCTGAGACGATGATGTTATCCGAACCTTGTTCAAACAGTTTCCCGAACCTGGCGTCACTGATCTCACTTCCGGTCTGAAATCCGGTACCAAGAACCGGCATGCCGATGGCTGACGGAGTCTCATTGGTTGCCGTCTCAAGACGGTCCTCAAATTTTGAGGATACACCCTTCAGCCAGCCTGATTCGGCATAATGAGAGTTCCAGCCTCCCATACCCCAGCGCATTGCAAAGACATTCCCGTAACCCGGCATCCTGAGAAGGGAAGTTGTATAACTTGACAGCTGCCCATCTTCACAGACAAGAATAATCTTGTCATATTCAAATGGTTTGATGCCTGACTGGAAGTATTCCGGGAGTTCGCTGAACTGCCTGTTTACAGCCCCTTCTATGTGACCCGAAGCAAACTGGTCTGCCGGCCGGAGGTCAATGACCAGGTTCTTGTCTCCAAGCTCTTCATGCACTATTGATGCCTTTATCAGGCTCGGGAAGTACCGGCTGTTAACATAGTCTCCATTCTCTTCGAGGTCTTTCAGAAGCAGCGTAGTTTCACGGTCAATGACCGGGGCCGCTGTTGCGGTCTTTTTAGCCACAGGCTCCTTTTTCTTTCCGGTACCCTGCCCTGTGCATCCTGCGGCAAGCAGTGATGCAAGGATTATCACCAGGTAACCGGTGAGCAATCTGTTTTTCATAGATGAAACGGTATGAAGTTATGGGGTTACTGCCACCTGGTCCTTATCAAACCTCAGGGTTTCGGTACGGTTCCCCTTGTCGTCATATTTATACCGGATGATAGCCACACCGTTGTCAGGGCTGTTGATGATATTCCTGTCCTTGTCCATATTTCTGACCTCTGTTACTGCGCCATGTTTATCATAGCTATACTGGGTTACAGGGATCATTTTTCCGGCTACATATTCATTATCCTGGTCAAACATGGCAGTTTCCAGCACATAGCCGTTTTCGTCATAGGTGCTCACCCTGCGTGACCATCCCCAATAAAGGTTTGACATCTGTCCTGTCACGTTATAGACTGAAAACTTCAGCAGGTCACCATGCTCGTTTGATTCGAAGTCGAAGTATGAAACACCTATATCGCCGCAGTTTTCAGCAGTGCAGTTATAGAGCTGGTCATTCATGTAATTGGCCATCTCGGTGACCTGACCCTTGTCGTTATAGGTGAACCTGAGCTCATAGAATGGGCAGAAGGGATTCATGACTGTTTCCTCATTTGCAAGGTTATAACGCTTTTCCTGCAGTTTACCGTCGGGGAGTATCTGCCAGACATAGTTGTGGATCTTGTTTCTGTTTTCAACAGGATTTCCGTCCTTGTCGAGAAATCTGAGTGCAGTGCGTGTTCCATTATCATCGAGGGTATATTCGAAGGTAAAAACTCCTCCAGACTCCATGGGCTGGCCATATTCGTCGAAGAAACGCTTAATCTGCTTATTATCAGCAGTATACTCATAGGTGATTTTAGCGGCTCCGCCGAGAGATCCATAGCCAAGCGGTTCGTCACCTCTCATGAATTCAACCGAAACGAGCCGGCCTGCATCGTCATAAGTGAATTTGTAATTGTTGATCTCCTTTGCCTGTGCCGGGGTCAGCTCATGTGATCCTCTTTCTGTATCCCATGGTGTTTCGCTGAAGAGGAGTGTTCTGTAATGAGCGGTACCGGTATTGGCTTCCTTTTTCGCTGGGGCCTGGTTGCATGCGGTAAATGCTGCAACTGCCAGTGCCGCAATGACAATCATAAATACTTTGTTTCTCGATTTCATGATTCTTTTTTTGTTCTATAGAATTACAACAAACCCTGGTTTAAAAGGTTTCCGAAATATATAATAAAAATCCCTTATACTCCGGGTAACCGGTTATGATAATGAAAACAGTCCGGGCGTTGCTTCAACGGCAGGCATAACTGCATCTGATGCAGGGAATATAAAAATCTGCTACCGTCTTCAGGAGAAACAAAGGCCAGGAATAAAGTAACAGTATTGTTTACCTCAACACCTGAGGGGCCTGATAATTCTGATGATGATATCAAAGCATTCCCTTTTATTTCAGCCATCTTTCACCCTTGTTGTCTTTCTGGCGGCAGGAGATGAAGATGTCATAATTGTATCCTTTGATAATACCAGATATCAGGGGGTTATTTGGTTCATTATCAAAGCTAAACCCTTACTGGGCCAAATGCAGAATATTCTTTCGGTGGTGAAAAATCACTGCAACACCTTTACCCATTCAACCAGCGCCGACATGTTTTTGATTAAGTTCAGATGAAAAATTTCAGACCTCATGGCTGCAAAGAAAAAAGACCGTAGTGCCGCGTTTGCGGAATAAGGCTCTTGCTTTGTCAGGCTACCCTTAGAGGATTACGAACAAAGTGAACAATCTTCAGGGATTTATAACGAGACAAGATGGGAAATCAGAATTTTCAGATGAAACCCGACATCCCGGGAATCTGGTAAGTCAGAAGGTTGCTTCCAACCTTAGGGAAGAGATTCCTGCAATTAGGAAGAAAAGTAATTGAGCTCCCACAGAATATTATCTTCTCTGCTTCGAGAGAACAGGATTCGACTATCACCAATGTCAATATGGAGAGTATTAGCGGAGCATAATGTCAAACCTGTGCCCAAACTGAGAAAGAAGAGTCATATCAAACGCTTCAACAAATCCAAACCTGGCACGCGGGTCCAAATGTATATTACACAACTCCGGTCTTGTCTTAGATGTAAATCTTAAATTGCCTGAGAATATATTCCTCGTAATACACATATTATCTGCCTGTTATATGGTTTAATCTTGAATTTAACGGTACCTGTATGAACTCTTTTTTGAATAAGGGCATAAAAAATTTGGAAATACCGAGAAAATAGATTTAATTTGCAAACCAAACGGTCGGTTTATGAGAAATTCAAGAGAGCATATCTTAAAGGTTTCTTTCAACCTTTTTATGCAGAAAAGCTACAAAGGGGTTACTCTAAAAGACATTGTTGAAGCTACAGGAATGTCAAAAGGAGCATTTTACCATTATTTTTCAAGCAAGGAGGAACTTTTCAAAGAGGTGATCCGCTTATATTTTCAGGCGGGAATAGATACTTTCTTCAACGGTATGCCAAGAGATAATTTGAGAACATTTATCAACATTTATCTTCAACATTTAATTGATTTGCTGGACAATATGAGAGTTAATTTCGGATTTAGTAACAGTCAGCAAGGCCTGGCATATTACGGGATGTTATTTGATATTATGCGACTTTTTCCTGAATATGATATGAAAACAAATGAGCATTATGCTATGCAAATCAGAATTTGGGAGGAAACAATAAGAAATGCACGCAAGAGCGGTGAAATATCCACTCTTATTAGCGATATTCAAATAGCCAGATTATTTGTCGTAATTAATGATGGAGTGGTCATTAAATTCATTACTCTGGGACGTACCGATGATATTGTCGCTGAAATGTTTTCGCTCTATAATTCAATTTATAGTTTGATAAAATCTTAAAAAATTTGACTGAATAGCATACCAAACGGTCGGTATATTATGATTGTCAAATAAAAAAACAGAACAATGAATTATTTCCAGATTTTAGGAGTCGGATTCGGGCTAATGGCTTTTATGAAGCCTTTTTATATGCACGTTATCCCATGGGACGGGAAGAAGTTTATTGCAAAAGTCTATACTAAAAAGAGACCCCGATGGGTAGTACCTGTTGCCTTGATAGGCCTGTCATTGGTAGGTTATACCTGGTACAAGGAAATCACTACAGAAATTCGATATTCACTGATTATTACTATTATGTTCTCACTTACTGCAATAAAAGCACTTTTCTTTATTTGCAACTACAGGAAATTTCAAATTTGGGTAGCCGGCATGCTGAGTTAAAAGGAAGGAGAAAAAGTAGTAGTAGTTGATGTTTTTGCCGGAATATTTGGACTGGCATTAATCGTGGCGTCAGTTCTTTTATTATAGATATATGCTTCTCATTCACAAATAGAAAATTGAT
>CAZVLJ010000084.1:0-9074 GCA_964627825.1 uncultured Rikenella sp.
CTCCCTTGCAGGAAAAGAGGAAGAGAGCAACAACTACAAAAACCGGTAAAGCTCTGAGTTTATACATAGCCATATAAGGTTTACTTGATTACTTTTTTTATTAAAATTCTGTTCATTTACAAAACTCTGCACCAAAATAACTACAAAAGGGGCAACTTTATTATGTGCATGGCTCTACTTTTTTCAACATTTCCGAAAGCAAATGATGCCCCGGCCTTGATGATTGCCGTACCCCCGAACGACACATCACCGCCTGCAAGGATATAACTATATGACAATATGATCTTTAAGGCGTCGGCATCCCAGCCAACAGAGCATTCTGCGGCCGTGAATCCACCTGTCAGATGCCACATGGCAATTCCTGCTGCGACGCCTTTCCAGGTGCCTTCACCTCCTAAAAATATCCTGAGTTCATCCCCCTGGGCAAGGAAGGCTGCTGAGGGCATGATGAAAAAATCGCCTCCTCCCGGATTTAATTCAATCCCTCCTGTGAGCGTGACAAGCCTGTCTGTCCTGCTGTTCACATGATCATAATCGCCTAGCACCGGCCGGGTGAGATGCATCACTGACAAACCTGCGTACCAGGACTCTGATGAGATCGTAAAGCCTGTCCCGATGTCAAAGCGGGTGAGGGTTGCCGGGCCTGTATACCCTGACCCCCCGCCGGTGATGCCCCTGAACGGATCTATGTCATCAGGAAGGATCACCGATCCTCTCCTGATTCCCCTGCTGATAGCCGAGGCTGTGAGACCGGCAGTGATATATGTTTTTTCCCCTGCCCGGAAATGGTAGGCGTATGAAACTCCTCCCCTCAGATCATTCAGTATATCACCCACCATGTCATCAGTGATCCACACGCCTGCGCCGCCATGAATGCCTTTAAAATAACCATCATAGGAAGCATGCACTGACCTTAGCCCGAAACCGTTTCCCGGCAGGAAGGAAAACGCGGAGATATTTACTGCCGGAACCCCTCCCACGCCTGCAAACCCGGGATTGTACATCATATGCATACCCGACAGTGACCCGTGCCATGTGTCCTGGCCGCTGAGGGTTGCCATACAGAGAAACAGCCCTGCTGCAAGAATCCTGATTCGTAACTTCATGGTAACACTACAAGGTTATCAACGCCGTCATGAGGCCATTATTTTATCAGAGACAACCTCAATACAGGGCAAAGATAAGCTACTTGACTATCTTTGCGATTATGATTTTGAAAAGTCTGTTCACCGGTCTCCTTTTGCTGCTTACCCTCCTGCCCTCAGAAGCACAGGAGTATGCAGGCTCCTCGGTGCTTGGAAGCGGCAGCTGGACAAAGATTGCCGTGACGGAAGAGGGAGTATACAGACTCAGCTATTCACTCCTAAGGGAGATGGGAATTGCGAATCCGGCTGAAGCCGTGCTTTATGGAAACAACTCCGGACAGCTCTCTTTCATCAATGACGGCAGCGCTCCGGATGACCTCAGGGAGATAAGAGTGATGGTTGAAAAGGGAAGCGACGGCGTTTTCAACGAGGGCGATCATATTCTCTTCTATGCCGAAGGAACGCACCGGTGGAGATATGATACGGTCTCGCGTGAGTACCGGTTCATAAGACATCACTACTCTGATACGGCATGGTATTTTATTACTTCACGGCCATCAGGACCTGCCGTTATTGCTGCCGAAACAGCCCCTTCAGAGTCTTATACTGCCATTTCAACAGCCACCGACGTCGTTATGCGCCATGAGCATGAAGACGTCAATCTGATCAGATCTGGCAGAGAGTGGTACCAGCAGGTAGCACCTGGAGTACAGGTCAGTGTGGGACCCGTTTTTACAGACCTCGCAATCACGGAGAGAATCAGGTACAGTGCCAGGCTGCTTGGAAGGTCTGACAACACTGCCTCCTTCACGCTGAGACAGGGTGAAGTTGACCTGAAAACCGTCACTGTAGCGCCGGTCAACATGACTGATGTTAACGGGATCTATGCAGAAACAGTCACAATGACCGACTCAGTACTGCCGGCTTCCTCATCCCCTTCATTCACTATCACCTTCTCATCGGGCGGCAACATGACTGCCACCGGCTATATCGACTATGTGGACTTCCGTGCCAGGACAAGGCTGGTGTACCGTGACAGACAGCTATTCATCAGTGACAGCAGATCAGTGAAACCGGCAGCTATAACCCGTTTTACCGTGGAAGGGTCACAGAGCCTCAGGGCGTGGGATGTGACAGATCCTTCTGCCCCGCTGGCAATTCAGACTGCTGCCGCCGGCGGAAGCACACTCTTCACGGCAGCAACAGACAGCCTCCGTAAGTTTGTGGTTTTTTCAGAAACTCATCTGAAGCAGCCGGTCAGGACAATACAGGTGCTGCCCCAGAACCTGCATGCAATGATGCCGGCTGTGATGATCATTATTACTCATCCGCTCTTCCTGGAATATGCTGAACGACTGGCCGAGATACACCTGTCTGATGACGGAACCACCTCACTTATAGTTACCCCGGAGCAGATCTATAATGAGTTCTCGGGGGGTATCCCCGATGCCGTAGCCATAAGGAATTTCATTAAGATGATCTATGACCGGGGCAAAATGGCAGGCTCACCCCCCAGATACCTTCTCCTCTTTGGCGACGGCTCATATGAGAACAAGACTCCGCCGCCGGGAAACAGCTCGTTCATCCCCACATGGCAGTCTGTCAACTCAACCACCGGAGTGCTCTCATTTGCTTCGGATGATTTCTATGGCCTCCTCGATGAAGGAGAGGGAGAAGCCGAGGGCTTTCTCGATATCGGTATCGGCAGACTGCCTGCTTCAGACACTGCCTCGGCCGGGCTGATGGTCAGAAAGATCTCCTCATATCTTACAGACGCTGACCAGGGCTCATGGCGCAATGTTCTCTGCCTGGTGGCTGACGATGAGGATTCCAACCTTCATATGTTTGATGCTGAGGGTCTGGCAGAAGGCGCCGCAACGGCAGCACCACCCCTGACAGTTGACAAGATCTATCTTGATGCCTACCGGCAGGTGACATCAGTAACGGGAGACTCCTATCCCGACGCATCCAGAGCAATTGATGACAGAATAGCAGCGGGTTGCCTGGTGATGAATTACGTGGGCCATGGTAACGAGTCGGGACTGGCTCATGAGAGAGTTATAAGAACAGATAATATCAACTCCTGGAAGAACAGCACCATGCTGCCCCTCTTCATAACAGCCACATGCGAATTCTCAAGGTTTGACGACGTCGATATTAACCGGGTCACGGGTACCATCTCGGCAAGGACATCCGCCGGTGAGATGGTGCTTCTTAATCCTGACGGAGGAGGCATAGCGCTGATGAGCACAACCAGGGTGGTCTACTCAGCCCCCAACTATACACTTAACCGGGCTATCTATGACAATGCCTTCACCACTGCTCCTGATGGACGATCAATGAGACTGGGCGACATAATAAGGCAGGCAAAGACCAGCACCGGAACGGGCTTGAACAAACGCAATTTCCTGCTTCTGGGTGATCCGGCATTGAGGCTGGCATGGCCCGTGCAGGGAAAGGTGGTTACTGACAGCATTAACGGAGTGCATGTCTCCCTTCCCTATGACACCCTTAAGGCATTGTCACTCATTACAGTCAGCGGCCATATCGAAGACCAGTCCTGCAGCGTCATGAACAACTTCAACGGCACGGTGGAGTCAACAGTATTTGACAAACCGGCTAATATAAGCACCCTGGCCAATGATGGCGGATCTCCCATGGTCTTCCCCGTAACCGGGAACGTGCTCTTCAGGGGCATGACAACAGTCAGCGAAGGACGATTCAGCTTCTCCTTCATTGTCCCTCTTGACATAAACTACACCTACGGCAACGGCGCAATTAAATACTATGCGTGGGACGGCACGGACGACATCAATGGCAGCTACAGCGGGATTACCGTGGGAGGATTCTCTGATGAAGCGATGGATGACAGCGAGGGACCCTCAATCAGGCTCTTCATGAATGATACACTCTTCAGGGAAGGCGGAGTGACAGACAATGCCCCTATACTGATTGCACATCTCAGCGACAGGTCAGGTATCAATGCCACAGGAACGGGAATAGGCCATGACATCATCGCCTGGCTTGATGATGACATTTCCTCGGCAGTTGTACTGAACAACCTCTTCAGATCTGACATGGGAGTGCACAGCTCGGGTAGCCTCGCGTACCCGCTCATGATAACGGAACGGGGAGAACATACAATCTCACTCAGGGCATGGGATAACCTCAACAACCCTTCCGTCTCAACCCTGAGATTCATTGTTGAAACCAACGGCAGCTTCAGACTGAACAACCTGCTTGCCGTACCCAATCCGGTGACGGAAGGAACACGACTGACCGCCGGACATAACAGACCCGGAACAGAGATGGAGATAACCATCTCAATCTTCTCTTATGACGGCCGCCTGGTGCGCATTCTGAAAGAGAAGAGCTTCACAGCCGGGTATACCCTGCCGGAAATATACTGGGATGCATCAGACAACCGGGGAGGACGAGTGGCCAGGGGACTCTATCTGTGGAGAGCAGAAGTAGTTACTTCTGAAGGCGAAAAAGCGTCAGCCACAGGCCAATTCATCATTTTGTAAAACAACACAATAAGTGGCCATTTTTTTTGTTTTATATTTGCACAAATCTTGAACTGAACACACATGAAAAGGAACGCGCTGACTGTTAGCTTTTTACTGCTTTTATTATTACTGGTCATCCCTGTAACAGCGCAGGAGGAGATAAAATATAACCCCATTCAGACTGTTGTCCCATTTCTTTCAATAGCTCCGGATTCCCGTTCCGGCGCCATGGGAGATGTCGGAGTGGCCACATCACCAGATATGTTCAGCATGCACTGGAATCCGGCAAAATTTGCATTCATTGACGGTAACGGCGGCTTCGGCATATCATACTCACCATGGCTGAGAGCACTGATCCCTGACATCAATCTTTCATACCTCACCGGATACTACAGGATAGACAGCAGGCAGGTTATTGCAGCCAGCCTGATGTATTCCTCTCTCGGCAAGATAGAATTTACTGACAACATAGGAAGTATACTCAGAGAGTTCAATGCCAACGAATTCTCTGTTGATGCCGCATATTCCAGGCTCTTCTCGGAGCACTGGTCAGGAGGGGTGGCCCTGAGGTTCATATACTCCAACCTTACCGGGGGAATTGAGGATACCAGACCGGGTATCTCATATGCCGCTGACGCTTCAGCTTTTTATTCAAACAAGCTGTCCCTCGGCTCCAGGGATGGAAATATCTCTTTCGGAGTCAACCTGTCAAACATAGGGTCAAAAATCAGCTACACAACCGATGTTGACCCTGATTTTATTCCGATGAACATGCGCATCGGATCAACCTTCCTGGTTAACCTCGACAAGTATAATGCACTCTCCTTCTCGATTGACATCAACAAGCTGCTCGTCCCCACACCGCCGTTCTATGACGCCGATCGGAACATTATCGACGGTATGGACCCGAATGTCTCCGTTGCCGTTGCCATCTTCCAGTCATTCTATGACGCCCCCGGTGGTTTCAAGGAAGAGCTTAAGGAGTTCACACAGTCAGTGGGTGTCGAATACTGGTACAACCAGCAGTTTGCACTCAGGGCCGGATACTACAACGAGGCTGAACTGAAGGGTAACAGGAAATACTTCACTGTGGGTGCCGGTTTCAGGCTGAGCGTCTTTTCCCTCGACTTCTCATACCTGATGCCATTCACACAAAATAATCCGCTGGCGCGAACACTCAGGTTCTCACTCGGATTTGAATTTGACTCCCTGCGCAATCTGAGCCAGAAGTAAGTAAGTAATGACACTGCATCAGAGGATAGGACAGGGCATCGACTTTCATCGCCTTGAGGAAGGTCGCGAGCTCTGGCTCGGTGGTGTGCATATCAACTCACCCAGAGGGTGTGTGGCCCATTCTGACGGCGATGTGCTTATTCATGCCATTTGCGATGGCCTGCTTGGTGCAGCCGCATTGAACGATATCGGATACCACTTCCCCGATACTTCGGATGAGTTCAAAGGTATCGACAGCAAGATACTCCTGAAACGGACAGTGGAGATGATAACGGAAAAAGGCTACAGGATTGTGAATATTGACTGTACTGTCTGCCTGGAGGCACCCAGGCTGGCTCCCTATATCACTGCCATGAGAAACACCCTGGCAGCAGTTGCAGGTATATCTCCCGATGCGGTATCAGTCAAGGCGACAACTACCGAAAAGATGGGCTTTACCGGCCGCGGCGAGGGTATCGTGGCCCTGGCTGTATGCCTGCTGTCCGATTTGATACCGGATAATATCTGAAGAAGGTCTGAAGGTCTGGCCGCCTTTGGCGGCTGTCTTGCGGTCATGCGGTCCTGCGGTCTTGGTTTTAAGAATCGCACGACTGCAGGACCGCAAGACTTATATTATGGTTTCATCAATCAGCCTGTCATCAGCCTCCACAGGCAAGGTAACCACCAGCCCGGGTGTACACTCCATCTCGCGGGTGATGGTTGCAACAGCACCGTTGTTCCGTGCCCAGCTTCGCCGTGCGATACCGTTGTTTACATCCCAGAAAAGCATTGACCGCAGACGGCGGTCCGTCTCAGCAGTACCGTCGAGAACCATCCCGAAGCCTCCGTTGACCACCTCTCCCCATCCTACGCCGCCGCCGTTGTGCAAAGAGACCCACGTGGCACCACGGAAGGCATCACCTATTACATTCTGAACTGCCATGTCAGCAGTGAATCGTGAACCGTCATAGATATTCGCTGTCTCACGGAAAGGCGAGTCAGTGCCTGACACGTCATGATGATCACGGCCTATAACTATCGGGCCGCCGATGATGCCTGACGCGATGGCCTCGTTAAAGGCGGCGGCTATCCTGATCCTGCCTGCTGCATCGGCATAGAGTATGCGGGCCTGTGAGCCCACAACCAGCCTGTTGTGACCGGCTTCGCGTATCCAGTGAATATTATCTGACATCTGCTGGCGTATATCGTCAGGCGACTCCTTCATCAGGCGGTCCAGTGTTGCCGCAGCAATGGTATCACTCTTCTCAAGATCAGCCGGATCACCTGAACAGCATACCCAGCGGAAGGGACCGAAACCATAGTCGAAACAGATCGGACCCATGATGTCCTCAACATACGAGGGATAACGAAATCCGCCCCTGCCGTTCCCAATGTCAGCGCCGGCGCGTGACGACTCAAGCAGGAAGGCATTGCCGTAATCAAAAAAGTATGTTCCGTGTGCGGTGTGCCTGTTGATGGCCTCTACCTGTCTGCGCAGTGAGGACTGTACCAGACCGCGGAATTTTTCAGGATCTTCCGTCATCATAATGTTGGCCTCCTCAAAAGTGATCCCTGCCGGGTAGTAACCACCTGACCACGGGTTGTGCAGCGATGTCTGATCAGAGCCCAGATCGGCCCAGAGACCCTCCTCGGCAAACCTCTCCCACAGGTCAACAATATTACCGTGATAAGCCATTGAGACCACCTCGCCGCTGCCACATGCTCTTCGCACACGGTCTGCCAGGACGCCAAGATCTTCATGGACCTCATCAACCCACCCCTGCGCATAACGGGTGGTTATTGCCCTGTGGTTGACTTCTGCTATTACTGAGACCACACCTGCTATATTGCCTGCCTTGGGTTGAGCTCCTGACATACCGCCGAGACCTGACGAGATGAAGAGCCTGCTCTGTCTTGAGCCGTCATCAGCCGGTTTGAGACGACGGGAGGCGTTGAGAAGGGTGATGGTTGTTCCATGAACGATTCCCTGGGGTCCTATATACATGTAGGAACCTGCTGTCATCTGCCCGTACTGCGATACTCCCATGGCATTGAACCGCTCATAATCCTCCTGTGATGAATAGTTGGGGATAACTATTCCGTTGGTGACCACCACGCGGGGAGCATCGCGGTGCGAGGGGAACAGACCCATCGGATGGCCCGAGTACATTATGAGTGTCTGCTCATCTGTCATCTCTGACAGATACTTCATGGTGAGCCTGTACTGCGCCCAGTTCTGGAAAACAGCCCCGTTGCCGCCATAGGTTATCAGCTCATGAGGGTGCTGCGCCACCGCCGGATCAAGATTGTTGGTTATCATCAACATTATGGCTGCAGCCTGAACTGATCTGTACGGGTATTCATCCAGCGGCCGGGCTTTCATCTCATATGACGGCCTGTAACGGTACATGTAAATACGGCCACGATCACGAAGCTCTCCGGCAAACTCGGGAGCAAGCACAGGATGCAGCGACGGCGGAAAATATCTCAGGGCATTGCGCAAAGCGAGCTTCTTCTCTTCAGCCGTCAGAATATCTCTGCGACGCGGGGCATGATTAACCGAAGGATCATAAGGCTTCGGCTCAGGCAGGCTGGCGGGAATACCTTCCCGCACCTGCGATTTGAAATCGTTCATAATGCTGACCATTGTTTGGTAGGACAAATATAACAATCGAGTAGGAGGAAAATGAAATAGGTTTCCTCCTATTTCATTTTCCGACCTCTCACACCACCGTACGTACGGGTCTCGTATACGGCGGTTCCCTAAGATACAACATTCACTTTATTGTAGTAGTCCGACAAGAAGACGAAGCCAGAATGACGAAGACGGTCAGAAGTAATGGTGATAGACATAATATGGCTATTCGCAATGCGCCAATAACCTTTCCGGGTATTCGCCCACATGTAGGCTTTGGATTTACTAATCCCCAACCTTTCAAGATTACTTATTCTGGTCCTTATTCGTTTCCATTGTTTCCAAATGACTATTCGTAACCTTCGGCGGTACCACTTATCAACACTTTTCAGCAGCATCTTCATGTCTGCCAGCTTGAAGTACTGCACCCAGCCTTTAATGTACAGGCTCAGTGCTTCCTTCCTCCGGTCATTGCCCCAGCCATTACTCCTTGATGTCAGCTTCTTAATGCTGGCTTTCATCTTGGCAACACTTTTGGGATGTATCCGCAGTCTGCCCTCCCTCATGTCCTTCGGATCCCGTCCTATCTACATCAGGCCAGGTCTCTGATCTCTCAGAGATTTTCTGCTCTCT
>CAZVLJ010000085.1:0-9047 GCA_964627825.1 uncultured Rikenella sp.
ATTATGGAACTATTTTGTCAGTTTGTAAATTGCCTTCAGGTTGCGGCCATAACCGTCATAGTCAAGGCCATATCCCACCACAAAGTTGTTCGGGATCTCAAACCCGATGTAATCTATCGGAATATCTCTGGTGTAGGCTTCCGGCTTGAACAACAGTGTGCAAATCTTAATGTCAGCTGCCTTCCTTAGTTTCAGTTCTCCTATAACCCGCTCCAGCGTGGCGCCGGTATCAACAATATCCTCCAGGACGACCACTGTCTTTCCGGTGATATCCTCATTCCACCCGATGAGCTCCTTTATCTTGCCTGTGCTTGAGGTGCCATCATAGGATGCCAGCTTGATGAAGGAGACCTGGCAGTCAATTGTTATCTGCCTGAATATGTCTGCGGCAAAGAGAAAGACGCCGTTGAGAACACCGAAAAAAAGGACATCCTGACCTTTCAGGTCCTCGTTAATTTTTTCTGCCAGCGCCGTTATCCGGCTTTGTATCTCATCTTCGGTTATATACACCGAGAACTCTCTGTCCAGTAGTGTGATCTCATTCATGGTTAAGGTAGTTGATGCCGCTAAATTATAAATTTAAAGCTTATTTTTGCCCTGACAATGATCTATACGTTAAAAAAGAGCATATGAATCCGGCAGTAAGTATCATTATGGGCAGCGTATCCGACCTGAAGGTAATGGAGAAGGCCGCCGAGTTTCTTGACAGTGTGGGAATACCCTTTGAGATCAACGCTCTCTCGGCACACCGCACGCCGGACGAGGTTGAAAAGTTTTCCCGCGGCGCGGCAGGCAGGGGAATAAAAGTCATTATTGCCGGTGCCGGCATGGCTGCACATCTGCCCGGCGTGATAGCAGCAATGACCCCTGTACCGGTCATAGGCGTGCCTGTCAAAGCCTCCCTTGACGGGATGGATGCACTGCTTGCCATCGTGCAGATGCCTCCCGGGATACCGGTAGCCACAGTAGCCATAGACGGAGCCCTGAATGCAGGCATCCTGGCAGCGCAGATGATCGCCACCGGTGACCCGACTGTCATGGAAAAGCTGATAGCCTACAAGGAGAACCTGAAGCAGAAGATCGTCAAGGCCAATGAGGAGCTGGGTGCGGTGAAGTACAGGTACAGGACCAATTGAAATCAGGCAGTAGGCAAGAGGCAATAGGCAGTAGGGGAGTTTATGGAAACCATCAGGTCTTAGATCCTGCGTAAACAGGGATCTGAGAACATGTTTTCATCGCTTCCTGGAGCTTTCGGATAATTTCCTGATAAGGCTGTTCAGCATTTTGGCAATCTCATCACACTCTTTTCCCAGGTTACTGATATCCAGTATGTAAGACAGACTCAGAGCGATCTCGAGTTGAGTAACCAACTCAAATAGAGAACCTCTGGCTATCTGAAGAAACCGGACATACTCAGCAGTATGCTGACGCCCGTAACCCTCAGCAATATTCGATGGAATTGAAGTCGCACATCTCCTGATCTGCATCTTTAGTCCGAAGATTTCCTCTTTAGGAAAACCTCGGGTAACTTCGTAAACCGATCTCACCAACTTAAGACTTCTCTGCCACACAATCAGCTCCCTGAAACTTTCCATATCTCCCTGTATTACTGCAATCAACACTATTGCCTACTGCCTATTGCCTACTGCCTAAAACCCAATCCTCACCTGCCCCTTCACTTCCTGCTTAAGTCCGCTACCGGGATTGCTGCCAGAATCCGTAAAACCATACTTCACACGGGCTTCGATACGGTCAGCCGGCTTCCATGAAAGCATTATGAATGAACGCGTCATATCACCGTACAGTGCCGGCACACTGAATGAGTTGAGCAGGTCATTCTCCCATGCATAGAGACGACTGTCCCATCCTCCCGTAGAGCAGAGGGCATACCTGAACCATATTTTCAGCGGTATACTCCGGAATGACCAGGAGAAGTCCTGGCTGAGAAGGTAACCTCTCTCCTGCGATGGAAAAATAAAGGATGCCGATGCACGGGTGGTGAGACGCAACGTGCCGGCCGGATTGATATCGAAAACAAGCCCCAGTTGTTGTCTTGTATGGGTGACTGAAGCAGCTGTGCCGGTTTCTGAGGCAGAATCGTACTCCCGCGATGAGGATGTCCACGTAAGTCTCAGCAAGAGATCATCCCGGGGCTGGTATTCTCCCTTGATCTCAATCCTGCTGCCATATGAAGGTGATGAGGAACGATACCTCGGCCATGGAATCCGGTAATGATCTGCAGCAGCTGTAACGAAAATGTGCCTGGCAGCTTCCAGGTGCACTGACGCTGAAAGGCCGGTCTCATTGCCAGACCCTGACCCGGCTTTGAAGGCCCCGGAATGAAATGAATGGTATCCGGGTGCGAAGTGACGTGCAAGGATGTTGAATGTAAACCTTCCGGAAGGTTTTGCCCTCACTCCTGCCGTGACTGCCCATGAATCAGACAGTCCGGGGTTCAACAGGGTTATTCCGGAACCGGTTGGATCTGTTCCGGTGTTGCCACCCTGTTGACCGGGCCGGTCAGTCAGGGTTGTGTCTGCCTGCGGATCCGGTAATTCCGGACCGGTAATCGTTGTCCGCGGGTTTGAGAGTCCCAGTCCCGCCTCGGCAAAAAAGAGTACAGAACCTGTTCCTGCCCTTATGTCAGCAGCCAGGTTAATCAGTCTGTCTCCTTCAAAGTCGTGAAGGTTCTCCGGCTGTGTCCTGTCAGGGATAAACGGAAGGGAAAACCAGGTTGCAGCTGCGGTCACTCCGCCCCTTACCTTTTCCCCACCGGCAGTGAGTCGGAGACCTGCAACTGTCTCCGTAAGGCTGTTACGCACTTCGAGCTGGGATTCACTGACATGCAGACCCCCGCTGACAAGATTGCTCACCCCGGCAGCAGTGCTGTCTTCTAAAAAAAGGATGCGGGCATCAATTTTATTGGATGAGGCGAACAGCACTGCCCCGGCATTCATGCTTCCGAGCGTGATGCTGAGCCCCCTGAAAAAATTGTTCTCCTCAGTGGATGTATAGGGCGCCGAAACGCTCCTTCCTGACATGAACGACGGTGAGCTGAGCCATGAGCCCATCCACCGGCTGCTGTTGAAGAGCAGTCCCTCGCCGGCCCTGACGGAGAAGTCTCCTGCTATAATCCTGTTGACAAATCCCTTGCCTTCGTACTCAAAATAGCCTGACAGGAAGTCGGCCCCGGGAGCATGGCTGAATGAGAACGGTTCACCAGGGTCATTTTCCGCCGTAATGCCAAAACTGAAGCTTCCCTGTTCATGCTTCACTTTCAGCAAAGAACGAATGCCCTCCGTATCGCTGTCGTTCCCGCTGAAGCGGGATGACGCTGACAGGGTCACCAGGGTGCGGCCGTAGCTCTTCCCTCCTTTGGGTGGCGCCGACTCAAGTGATATATAAGGAGCCATCAGCATCACTGTATTACGGTCAAAAGCCGGCAGCAGGGCAAGCTCATAGAGGGTCACCACGCTGCCGTTCTTCCTGATATGGTCGGCAAGCACCATCACCTGGAACTCGCTTAGGAAAAAGAGCCTGGATATCTCCTTTTCATCACCACAATTTATAATCACAGGCGTGACCTTCAACTCCTCCAGTTCCTCGAGCATGGAAGCCGGATCGGCATCTTCAGAAAGGGCAAGTATCTCCTCAACGGATTCCCGGAAGGCCTGGCTTTCCTCCTGGCACAACAGAGGGCCTGAGAGAAGTGCCAGGATCATAGCCGCAAAAGTTGCCTTGCGGTCCGGAAGCCATTTCAAAGGTCTCTGGCTTTGCTCCCCGTGACTACTCCGGCATTTCATCTGATTGTCCATGTAACCGAAACAGAAGATGTCACACCCGTCGTGTTGTTGAGAAGGAATCCGGCATCAGCCTGAAGTGAGCCACTTTTAAACCCTATACCGAATGCAAAGGCAGAAGGTGAGCTCATGTACCCGGTGCGCAAAGTCAGCCTTTGCAACACATCCCAGGAAATGCCACACTGAACTGATAGAGGCTCATTGCTTACCTTCGATCCGGTCAGAGTAAGGAATAGTCCGTCAGACTGTTTCCAGTTCATACCGGCATCAATTGATGAAGGAAGGGTGTTCAGGGGGGAGACGGGATTAAACAGGTGTACTCCAACCGTAAGCGAAGATGAGAGATTGCAGGTCATCCCGGTCTCAAAAGTCACATGTGACACATCACGGTATTCGCCAATGCCGTGTTCCGAGATATAATCAACCTGCACCCCGAGCGCAATGGCGTCAGTGATCTTCACCGCACTGCCCACTCCGGTGAACAGCCGGTAATAGTCAGCGTTGCCGTAATGAGTTACCACCAGGCCCAGGGGCGCCGGCTTGAAAGCGAAAATTGCACTGACAGCCTTCGATGAGAGGGCAGGTATCATGAAGCGGTTCTCAAAGGAGGCTGAGAAACCGCTGCCGGTATTCTCAGTCAGCAGTGCCTGGTTATGGAAGCAGTTCCAGTGTCCGGGATAGGCGGTCACGGCAAAAGCCATTCCCATGGAACCGGCTCCGTGTGGCACAAAGAGAGGTTCACCGGCATGCAGGCCGGCAACATTGATAACAAGCAGCAAAAATACCGCATTCCACCGCAGCATCATAGTGAGACATAATTACAGTCTCAAATTTATTACAGGGAAGGGAGAATGTCAAGTAAAAACGGGAAAAAGGCAAGAGCCATTAGGCAACAGGCATTTGTTTTGACAATAACATATTTATTTACTGACAATTACCCGAACTACGACTATTGCCTATTGCCTACTGCCTGTTGCCTCTAACCCTTAATATCCTTTATATTGAGCTGCACTGTTGTTTTTCCACGGAAATCATTCAGTTCAACAGAGTAGGCTATGTCAACCACTCCGCCTGACTCGCGGAATAGTTCAATCATATCAGCCTGTCCGAAGGCTATTGCCCCCAGTGGCTCCCCATTCTGCCGTGCAAAGGAGAGCTTGAGATGCATCCCGTTGGAGCCCACGGGCTGACAGAGGAGGGTCTTGACCCTGGTTGAGGAAAAAACCGGGGTGGTATTCTCAGGGCCATAAGGCTGAAACCGTTGCAGGCTTCTGTACAGCTCCATCGTGACATCCTCTATGGGCAACTCACAGTCGATATTTACTGAAGGCATCAGGTGCTCATCCCTGATTGTCTCGCTTACAAATTTCTCAAACCGCTCGCGGAAGGGTTGTACATTTTCCTGTTTAAGTGTCAGTCCGGCAGCGAACATATGCCCTCCAAAGCTCTCCAGCAGGTCAGAGCAAGACTCAATTGCCTGGTAGAGGTCATAACCCGGAACGCTTCGTGCTGAACCGGTAGCAAAGCCGTCCTTTGATTCAGTGAGGATCACCGTCGGCCTGTAATAGGTCTCAATCAGTCTTGAGGCCACGATGCCTATTACCCCTTTGTGCCATCCCTGGCGGAACAATACAGTGGTGCGGGCGTTACTCATCCTGTTGTCCTCGCTCACTATGCGACGTGCCTCGGAGGTGATCTCGCTGTCCTTTTTCCTGCGGTCGTCGTTATTGATGTCAATGGCGTCACAGATCGTCATTGCTTCCTGCGGATTCCGGGATACAAGCAGATCAACGGCCCGGCTCCCGGACTCCATCCTGCCGGCTGCATTGATACGCGGGCCAATGCGGAATACAACATCATCAATTGCCAGTGGCATCTTTATCCGGGCTTTCTCAATTATCTTCTGAAAGCCCAGTCGCGGCGACTCATTAAGCTGCTTCAGCCCGAAGTAGGCCAGTACCCTGTTCTCACCGGTCATCGGCACGATATCTGATCCTATGCTTACAGCCACCAGGTCAAGGTAAGGGACGATCTTTTCAAATGGTATATTCTGCACCCTGCATATAGCCTGCATCAGCTTGAATCCCACACCGCATCCCGAGAGCTCCTTATAGGGATAGTCGCAGCCGGGCTGCTTGGGATCAAGCACAGCTGTTGCATCAGGTATCTCATCACCCGGAAGGTGGTGGTCACAGATAATTATGTCTATCCCCTTTGACCGGGCATACCTCACCCTGTCGGCCGCTTTGATGCCGCAGTCAAGCGCAATGATCAGCCTGCAGTTTCCCGCCGCTGCATAATCAATGCCCTTAAGCGAGAGACCATATCCCTCGTGGTATCTGTCAGGGATATAATAATCAAGGCTGGAATGTCTCTCTCTCAGGAAGGAGTAGAGCAATGCCACTGACGTTGTGCCGTCGACATCATAATCGCCGTACACCAGAATCTTTTCGTTGCGTGAGATAGCCGTACTGATCCTGTCAACCGCCCTGTTCATATCCTTCATCAGGAAGGGGTCATGAAGGGAATCGAGTGACGGGTTAAAGAAATCCTCAGCCTGGCGTTTTGTTGTGATGCCCCGCTGGGCCATCAGGTTGGCGACAGCGGCAGGCACCGCCATCTCTGTCGCCAGGGTCGTGACGACACGTTCGTCGCCCCTCTCTTTCAAGAGCCACCTTTTTTCCATTATATTTATTATTAGTAATATTCATATCCGAAGACCTCCCTCATTGTGTTGTACATGATACTCTTCACATCCACCAGTTCAATCCTTTTTCCTGTCTCTCTCTCAATGCTAGTAACACCTTTGTCAGTGAATCCGCACGGATTGATATGGTTGAAATAGGAGAGGTCAGTGCTGACGTTCAGGGCGAAGCCGTGCATTGTCACGAATCGCGAGGCCCTGACACCTATGGCACATATTTTTCTTGCGTTGGCACCGCTGTCGGGATCAATCCATACCCCTGTGGCGCCCTCCATGCGACTGCCCTCTATACCGAAACGGGAGATACACATGATAATTGCTTCTTCAAGCAGATGAATATAATCGCGAAGGCCCAGGTCCATCGCCTCTAGGTCGAAGATAGGATAACCCACCAGCTGTCCCGGCCCGTGATATGTTATGTCCCCACCTCTGTCAATCCTGTAAAACGAAGCATCCCTGGCCTGCAACTGGATGTAATCAAGCAGCAGGTTCTGTTCCGACCCGCTCTTGCCCAGGGTATATACATGATTGTGTTCCACGAAGATGAGCCTGTCCGGGATCTTTTCTCCATCCGCAACCGGTCTGCCCTTCTCTGCCACCTTCAGGTTAAAGAAGCGCTCCTGGTACTCCCAGGTCTCCTTGTAATCCATGCGACCGAGATCGTCGTATATCACCTTCGTGTTCATGCTCATCTACATACCTGCCTCACTCTTCCCCTCAGAGGTGCCATGCGTACTTTTTGCTTCTGCCACATGCTTCTCTGCATGGAAGGAGCTTCTGACCAGCGGACTGCTTTCAACAAACTCAAATCCGATCTCCAGCCCCTTCTTCCGGTACTCATCAAACTTCTCGGGCGTAACATATTCAACAACAGGCATATGATCAAGACTCGGCGCAAGATACTGACCTATTGTTACAATTTTACAACCGGTTGCATAAAGGTCGTTCAGAGCCTCAATCACCTCCTCTTCTGTCTCACCCAGCCCCAGCATTATACCCGATTTTGCGCGTACTCCGCGCGAAGCAATATAACCAAGCACCGAAAGACTTACCTCGTACTTTGCAACCGACCTGATAAGTGGTGTCAGTCGTCTCACTGTCTCGATATTGTGCGAGATGACCTCCGGTCCGGCGTCAATCACCATGTCAATATCTTCGGTTTTGCCCCTGAAGTCAGGGATAAGCGTCTCGACAGTTACACCGGGATTCTCCTGTTTTATCATTGTTATGGTCTCCGCCCAGATGGCCGCGCCGCCATCAGGCAGATCGTCACGGTCAACCGAGGTGATGACACAGTGCTTCAGTCTCATGGTCTTCACTGCCTGCGCCACCCTCTCCGGTTCGCCGGGGTCAGGGGGCAACGGGCGTCCGCTCCTGGTGCCGCAGAACCTGCATGACCTGGTGCATATGTCACCCAGAATCATCATCGTGGCAGTGCCTGCATTCCAGCACTCACCTATATTCGGGCAGTTACCCGAGGTACAGATCGTATGCAGATGATGGCTCTCCACCATGTTTTTAACCATGGTGTAGCTCTCCCCGCTTGCCCTCTCCATCCTTAGCCATGATGGTAGCCGCCTCTTGCCTGTCATATAATCAGCCCCCTTTTTTCGTGAATATGCAAAGGTACACAATAATAGGTTCGGATAAAGTGATATTTGTATGACCAATGCAATGAAAGTGTATCTTTGAAGATCAATTTACAAATAGTCTTAATGGTGAAAATTAAGACTTATCAGCGAGCATGACCCAACCGGAAAAGTGTAAATCTTAAAATATGGAAGAAGTTTATCTTAACGGACGGTTTATCCCCAAGGATCAGGCAATGATCTCTCCGGACGACAGGGGATTTCTCTTTGGCGACAGTATATATGAAGTCACCCGATGGTACGGCGGTTACTTTTTCGACCTGCCGGGTCATGCCGCCAGGTTCAGGCGTAGCTTGCATGAGACGCGTATTGTGTGGAAAGATGAACCAAAACTGGAGGAGATAACCGAAGAACTCATTCACCGCAATGAACTTGGCGCTGAATGCGCCATAGTATATTTACAGGCAACAAGGGGAGTTGCTCCCCGCAATCACGCCTTCCCCAATCCTCCGGCAGAACCAACAGTGTACGGATTTGCCCGCCGGCATAGCATCAACACCCTGGTATGTGAGCAGGGTGCCGGACTCTGGCTCACACCTGATCCCCGCTGGAACAGATGTGACATCAAGTCCACTGCACTGATAGCCAATGTGCTGCCCTACCAGGAATCTCATGACAGAGGATTCGCTGAGGTATGCTTTGTGCGTAACGGTGTTGTGACCGAAGGTGCTCACTCCAATATATTCTTTGTCCGCGACAGAACACTTTACACCCATCCGGCCACAAATGATATCCTTGCGGGCATCACAAGGAAAAATGTAATCTCAGCAGCCGGAGACAACGCCATAGAGGTGGTTGAGGAGGCTGTTGCAGCCGACATGATACCATACATGCAGGAGGCATTTTATTGCAGCACCACCAGTGAGATAGTGCCGGCTACCCGTATCAGCGACC
>CAZVLJ010000086.1:0-9033 GCA_964627825.1 uncultured Rikenella sp.
AACATCCTTTTCAATCCAGTCTTCATCACCGCCTGAGTAGATAGTTGAGTAAAGGTTATAGTCGACAGCGATGTTGTTTTTTGTCGGGTTTGCTGTATTCTCATTGCCGTCCTGCAGTACGCCCTCAAAGACAACCGGGGGACTCTCCCTCAGTTCCATTGACTCCACGCTGTATCCCCTGAGCATCATGTCCCTCTTTGTGCCGTTGACAACTGTTGCCTTGTAGCGGCCTGAGAACATTGCAGAGAGCCGGATGCCCTTGTAGCTCAGCGCTGAAGTTATGCCGAAGCGAAGCTTCGGTTCACGATCGCCAAGTACGCTGTACTGCGAACTTACGAGAGGCAGACCTGTGGTCGGGCTGATCAGCCTGTCACCGGCATCATTGCGCTGGAATGCCAATCCGGTGATTGTGGTGACCGGATAGCCAACCATGACCCCGTTACGTATGTTACCTGAGTTCCATGTATAGGCATTATAATATTCAGACACGTTTTCAGGAAGGTAGACAACCTCCGAATCAGTATGGCTGGCGTTAAAGCCGACATTCCATCTCAGGCCTGTGCCCGTCTTGAGAATGTCACCATCGATATGTGCTTCCCAGCCCCATGACTCAAACGTACCAACGTTCATGTTATTAAGAACGAATCCGGTACCGTAGCTGAGACGGAATCCTTTTACTATCTGATCATCACAATGGGTCCAGAAGTATGTGAAATCTGTATTGATCCTGTCATTCAGGAAACGGCCTTCGAAACCAATCTCCCTTGAGGTTGTCATCTCAGGCACAAGACTCCTGTTGGGTCCTGTATAGCCGTACTTGTAACCGCCTCCGGTGAGGAGTGTGGGCTCAAGCTGCGTGTCAATCTCAAGCGGACCTGCATCCTTACCTACCTGTGCTATTGAACCGCGAAGCTTCAGATAGTTGACCATGCTGTTGCCCTTCAGGAAGGGAAGCTCGGTAACAATAAATGATCCTTCGACAGCCGGGTAGAAATACCTGTTATTCTCAACGGGAAGTGTTGACGACCAGTCGTTACGTGCACGGAAAGTCAGGTAAGCCATCTGGTTATAACCCAGCTCCAGCTGTCCTGACAGAGCCTGTATCCTTCTCTTCTTATGACTCTGCACTGAGCTGATAGAGAGCGGGTCACAATTATTAATCGATTGGAAATCAACGACAGCGAACTTCGTGCCGTAGGTACTCAGCCGTGTGATTCCATTCTCAAGCTGGTGATAGCCGAACTGTGCTGAAACTGAGAGTTTATCGTCCAGAAACTCATTGGCGTATCCTGCAAGCACGTTCAGGGTGGGGTCAGAGAAGTTTGACTTTGAAATATTCATGCTACCTGTTCCGTCCTGATATGTATCATGATAGGGGTGCTTCGTGGCAATATAGGTCTGCATACCAACATCCCAGCCTACCTGAGCGCGGAGGAAGGTGTGCTCTATAGGTACCAGTGTTGCCGATATGTTTGAGATGAATCTGTCAGAATCATCATACAGCTTGTTCCTGTAAAGGCCGAACAGCGGGTTGAGCATATCCTCGTCAAGGTAGTAGTCGGGCCTCGCCATATGTGATCCGTCCTCATCAAGCCACTCAGACACATCGGAAACCATGGGCCAGAACGAGGCATATCTCAATGGTGAGCTGAGACCTAACGGCACCTTGGTGTTTTCAGTTGAAGCATACTGCATCATTGATTCCACGGTCAGCCATTTGGTCACCTCTGCCCTACCGTTGAGTGAAAGGTTGAACCTCGAAAAGTCGGAGGTCTTGATGACACCCTGCTGATCAAGGGTGGAGGCGGAGGCATAAAGAGTGACCTTGTCAGAACCTCCTTCAACTGATATGTTATGACGTTGTACAAAACCGGGCTGAATTATAGCCGAGATATTGTCATACAGCTCCATGCCCGGAACATATTTGCCCCCGAAACGGTAAGTATAATAGTAGTTTGCTGTCCCGTAATACCCATGAGTGTACTTATCCTGAAGCTCGGGGTAGCCGTAGGCATTATCCCAACGGAAGGTGTTGCTGTAAGAGACCCTGCCTCTTCCAGGCTGACCTTTCTTTGTGGTAATGATGATAGCTCCGTTGGATGCATCAGACCCGTAAAGAGCTGCCGCTGCAGCTCCTTTCAGGACCGTAACAGATTCAATATCCTGCATGTTGAAGTCGTTTCCGCGCGATGAAAAGTCGAGATCCCTGACCGAGAAGGTCTCGGCAGAACTGCTGGTCATCATGTCAAGTGGGTTAAAAGTCGAGTTGTTCATCGGGATACCGTCAACCACATAGAGGGGCTGGTTATTGCCCGAGATTGAGGTTATGCTTCTGAGCACGACATTGGTAGATGCGCCGGGTGCACCACTGGTGGTACCCACGTTCATCCCTGCCACGCGTCCCTGAAGGGCAGTGATGAAGTTATCACGGCCCGATTCAACAATATCGGAAGCCTTGACATTCTGGACTGATGATCCGACAGCACGGGAGACACGTTTCATCCCGAACTCTGAGGTGATCACCACATCCTCTATCATCTGCACATCAGGCTCGAGACCAACGCTGATACGGTTCCCCGCCCCAACGGTCACCTCTCTGGTTGCATACCCCAGAGAGCTGAATATCAGCACCTGCCCCGGCGAAACACTGATTGAATAGTTCCCGAACGGGTCAGTGCTTGTACCTGTGGTAGTGTTCTTGATTATCACGTTGACGCCCGGCAGAGTCTCATTTGTCGTGGCGTCAGTGACAGTCCCTGTCACGATCTTAGGCTGAGCATAAATGCTTTGTGAAAGCATCAGTCCCAAAACCGCAAACAACATTAATAGTTTTGTTCTCATGTGATTGGATTTAGGGTTAAATGAAGTTTTAATTATATTATATATTGAGTTAATCCGCTTACCGTAGCAAAGGCAAGATAATAGAAATATTTGCATGATGTATTACAACTTTTATTTTTTTTTAAAAAAAATTTGCAGGCGGGGAATTAATTGACGGAATAATAAAGACAGAGACGCAACTGGTGTGCGTCTCTGCAATAATCAACCCGGATTTTACCCCAAAGGGGATCTGTCAACTCTTATCTACCATCCCGGAGTCTGTGTCAGGGTGTAGCCCTTTTCAGAGTACTGGGCTATCTGGGTAATACCTACAGGAGCAAGATAGACCCTGTCAGTGAATGCATCCCTGGTTACAATATTTTCCGGGATGTAATAACCAACGATTTCTGCGGCATTTGTGCCGTTATAGGTTATCACAACCCCATCTCCGTTCTGCACCTTGAGTTTACCTTCCATGGCCGGGACGAGCCATTCAGCATACTCATTCGGGAAGTCTATCCATAATCCGAGGTGCAGGTCGGGATTCGTAGTCACATCCATATAACTGAGCTTCTTCCACCGTTTGATATCCAGCAGGCGTGAATGCTCGAATACGAACTCCATCCTGCGTTCGCGGCGGATCTCCCAGAGCAGCGGAGGAACATCAGTATCGCGGTCGGGGTCATCGGGAAGATTTGCCAGAGACATAGGAGCCGTTTTCTGTATTCCTTTGTCAGTGGCTACTGCATCAAGCGGCCTGCTACGGATAGCGTTGATAGATGCGTCAATATCTGCCTGGGTGACAGCTGCTCCTCCCATAGTGGCCAGTTCAGCTTTTGCCTCAATCCAGTTCAGAACAACTTCACCCAGCCTCATTACAGGGGCGTCATTGGTATTTGTATTTGAACCATACTGTGGAGGATAAGAGCTTCCGTAGTAGGACGGGCCTATCCTGTCAATGAACTTGTCAGAGAGCAGCAGGGTGCCGGATTCTTTCATCGGCGTATCCCAGAAAGTGGCTTCAAAGCGTGGGTCACGTGTGGCGATCATACTGGCGAAATCGAGCTTGTCAGCGCCCGGGAGTGTTGAGGTCTGGTAAACCTGACCATCAGTACAGATGAATGACTTGGCAAGCCACAGATTGGCTCCATACGGCTGACTCTCCGTTGTATTGGCATAGGAGGCAATATGGTGTGTCACACCAAGTCCTGCGTCGTAATGCCGGTACATGATCACCTCCTTGTTGCCAGCCAGATCAAAGGATCCAAACAGGGAGCGAAAATCACTTGTGAACGAATACTTTCCTGATGCCATTACCAGGTTCGCAGCATCCACTGCCAGCTGAAGGTACTTCTGTGCCTTCTCCGTGTTATTAAGATGATACTTCTGCCAGGTGCCTTCAAAAAGCATGAACCGGGAAATGAATCCGGCAGCTATATACCTGTTCAGATATTGTGCATCCCCATCTGACAGTCGCATATTATCCAGCACATAAACAAAATCATCATAGACATTGTCCATGACTAGCGTCCTGCTCTCCCTGTCCTTGTACAGTAAATCCGGCTCGGTGTCCTGGATCACCCTGTCGAAATAGGGCACATCACCAAATACACTAACAAGCCGGCTGTATTCATAGCCCCTGAAGAAACGTGCAACGGCACTCCAGTGTTTGTAGGCTTCATCGCTCAGGATACCGTCCTTCATTGCATCAATCCTTTCCAGAAAGAGGTTAGATTTCCTGACATGTGCAAAATTCCAGGACGGACCGCAATATGTAGTCAACCAATCAGGTGCCTCACTTGTTGATGCCCTTGATGAAGGAGGCTGTGTCTCAAACCCCTCCTGTTTGCCGGTAGAAGTGAAGTCATCTGAGAACCAGTAACCACGCAAAGGAGCATAAGCTACACCCCAGGCCGAGTTGTAGCCCACGAAGTAGTTGATGTAGAACCCGTTCGCAAACAGGCGAAGGTTGTTCTCGGATGTCCAGTAGTTCTGATCGTCCATCGTTGTCAGTGACGGCCTGTCGAGAAAATCTTCACATCCGCTTAAGATCAGAGCTACAACAGCTGTAATTATGATAAATATTCTTTTCATAATTTCCAAGTTTTAGAAGTTTACCTGAAGACCGACTGATACACTCTTGAATGTAGGTACGCCAACGCCTGTCCGGCTCAGGTTGTAATTGGAGGTATTCCACATCGAATATCCCTGTATCTCTTCAGGGTCAATGGGAAGAGTGCCAAGATGGTCAAAAGTGATAAAATTCTCCAGTGCTGCATAAACGCGCAGCCTGCTGATCATCACTTTTTTCGTCAGGCTTGAAGGCAACGTGTAACCCAGAGTAATGTTCTTTACCCTCAGATATGCCATATTCAGCAAATACCTCGTCTGGGGCTGCATATTAAGTGTTGTGCT
The DNA here is from genome assembly GCA_964627825.1 of uncultured Rikenella sp. GTDB lineage: Bacteria > Bacteroidota > Bacteroidia > Bacteroidales > VadinHA17 > SR-FBR-E99. The sequence continues at coordinate 5,236 of CAZVLJ010000086.1, forward strand.
GCTTCCGGCCTGGTCGTAGGCACGCGGGTAGAAGGCATTGGTTCTGTCTTCTTTCCAGTAATCGCCGGCAAAAGCCTGTGGCATGGCTCCGTTTGCAGAGTAGTACCCGGGTATTGCCAGAAATCCGTCTCCCCAAACTTCGCGTTTTCCGACACCCTGAATGAAGAAGGAGAAATCTACTCCCCTGAAATCAAGGTCTGTCCGGAATCCATACATAAAACGGGGTGTCGAGTTACCAATGATCTTCAGATCACCATAATCCGGTTCTCCGTCGGCATCTTCTATCAACCTGTTCCCGGGATTGATGTATCCGTCACCGTTCAGATCTACGAATTTGACATCTCCGGGCATAAAGAGGAAGTTACCTGACTGAAGCCTGCCCTGTATGGCAACATTCTGAGGATCTGCAAGCTGATAGATAGTGTATTGAGCGCTTCCGGTTTCATTGGGTACCTGGACTTTGATCAGGTTACCCTCATTATCATAGACAAAGTCCTCTGCCTGAAAAAGCCTGTCTGTCTCATAACCCCAGATCTCACCATAGGTTTTACCAATATACCATGAATCAATGCTTTTGGTAGAACCATATTCGGTGATCTTTGAAACGGCATCAGACAGTGTTGCCATAAAAGTGATCCCCAGACCGTTTTCAAACCGGAGGTTGTAATCAACCTGCAGTTCAACCCCGTGTGTACGCAGGAAACCGAAGTTGGATTGTGGGGCACCCGTCCCGAAGGTGGCAGGAAGTCCCTCCTGAGGCACAATCATATTCTTTGTGTCACGCCTGAACCAGTCAAAGGTAACCCCTAGTCTGTTACTCAGGAACCGTGCATCCAGGCCCAGGTTAAACGTTGTGATATCCTGCCATGTTACTGAAGCCGACACAGCCCCTGGTGTTCCAAACTGATAAAGCTTGGCTCCTCCCAGCAGCCAGTTGTTCTGCGATCCAGACATTGTGGGTATGTAAAGGGTGTTGGAGACAGTCTGGTCACCAATAGTTCCCCATGATGCGCGGAATTTGAGGCTGCTGAGTGTTGGCCTGGCCCAGTCCATAAACTCTTCCTCTGTTATTATCCATCCGGCAGAGAATGAGGGGAACCAACGCCACTGAAGATGAGCCGGGAACTTTGAGGTACCGTCATACCTGAGATTTGCTTCAAGGAGGTACTTTTCCTGGAAATTGTAGTTAAGCCTGCCATAGAATCCAAGCTGTGATTCCCAGTACTCACCACCGCTGGTGGTCTGGGTCCCGTATGCAAGGTCAAACTGAGGATTATTGTAATCAATGAGCTGGGTTGTCTGTGACCAGTTGTATGCATATTCGTATGCAACCCTGTTCACCCCGATCATGAATATGAACTGATGGTCATCCAGAAGATTCAGATCATAGGTTGAATATAGGTTCAAGGTATTCCGCTGATCATTTTGCACACGTCGGTAGACATGGTCAGGATTGGCGCCAACACCGGTATAAGTATCCATGCTCAGCTGATATGCAGGCATTGCTCCTGGAGTGGTGGACGAGACAACCTGACCGGAACTGTCAACATAAATCCTTTCACCATTCTCATCATACTTTGCAATTGGCGCAGTCCAGCTGTTCCGTGCGGTATACCTTGTGCCAGGCCTTTTGGTTATGTACTCAAGATTGGCATGGGTAAAGTCAAGATTGATATGCCAGTCCTTTATCGGTGTAATTACCAGCCCGCCATTCACGCTTGTGTAGTTATGCTCCTGAAAGGCAGTATTGGCAGCAGCAACCTCAGATACCGGACTGCGGATCGGATCACCGTCTTCAGTAGTCAACGGATAGGTCGGTGCCCAACGGTAGAGATAGAGCCACGGGTCAGCTGTGGTAGAGCTGGTTGCATAAGCATATCTCTTGTTACGCTTTGAGTACATAGCTCCTGCATTAACCCTGAGCCAGCTGGTAACATCCGAGCCCACCCGGATAGATCCGTTGTAACGCCTGAAATCATCAATTTTTGCCGGTTTGATGATCCCGGACTGATCAAGGAGACCAAGACTCAGGTTATAATCCGTACCGCCGGTTTTACCGTTTACCGAAAAGTTATGCAGGTTTGTCGGAGCCCACTCCCTGATCATGTAATAATAAGGATCATATGTCCTTAATCCGATTTTACGGTTGTTGGCATCAACATACCAGTCACGGCCATAGAGCATCGGGTCTTCCGGTTTTACAATATCTCCCCATTTATTCTGCCACTCAACGGCCTTTTCTTAGCCTTCTCTGGTGACATACCAGAATGCACCCGCCACAGTACCGCCAACGCGTTCAAAAGCATCCAGTGCGTATTCCAGGGCATCCAGTCCCGCCATCTCCATCTTCTTGGAGATATTCTGAAATGAAAGGTTACCGTTATAGTTAACGGTAACTCCCGCTGCTTTAGAGCCCTTCTTGGTTGTAATCAGGATTACGCCGAAAGCTGCCTTTGCCCCGTAAATTGAAGAGGAAGCAGCATCCTTCAGGATTGAGATTGACTCGATGTCATCCGGATTAAGCATCTGGATCGATGGGATCTCAACGTTGTCAACCAGTATCAGGGGCGATGATCCTCCCTGTAGTGAGCCAATCTGACCACGAATCTTCATGATCGGATCCGATCCTATCTCACCACTCGGGATAACAATACTCAAACCGGGCATGGTCCCCTGCAGACCGCGTCCGACGTCAGCTATCGGCCTGGCCTCAAGCGTCTTTTCAACATTTACTGTAGAAACTGAACCTGTCAGGTTGACCCTTCTCTGCGTGCCATACCCGACAACCACAACTTCTTCAATAAACTCTACATCAGGACTCAATCTTACATCTAACCTGTTGGCAGGCCCCACAGTTATCTCCTGTGTGGCATACCCCAGGGAAGAATAAACGAGTACCTGTCCGGGAGAGACACTGATCGAATAAAAACCATTCAGGTCAGTGCTTGTCCCGGTAGTGGTGTTCTTGATTATCACATTGACGCCGGGCAACATTTCATTCGTTGTGGCGTCCGTGACCGTTCCTGTCACGGTCTTGGGCTGAGCGTAAATGCTTTGAGCCAGTATCAGTCCCAATACCGTAAACAAAATTAACAGCTTCGTTCTCATGTGATTTGTTTTAGGGGTTGATTGTTTAAAATGGGTATTATAATTTGAGAATCTCTGTTAACAAATCAAATCCACAAGAATGCCGGAAAGGCATTAATTATCAGACCTCTCAGCCTTTTTTCCAACAATTCCTATGCCTGGCCGGTCAGGCAGTAAAATCTTGCCGTCAACAACAGTCATGCCGTCATAGATATCATTGCTGATCAGCAGGTTGCCATCCAGGTCAGCCCAGTCTACAAGTGGAGAGAGCTGGGCAGCCGCAGAGACAGCGCATGAAGTCTCTGTCATACATCCTATCAGCACCTTCATCTGCATCTGCCTGGCCATGGTTATCATCTTGTAGGCGGCATCCATACCTCCACACTTCATCAACTTGATATTGATGCCATTATAAACACCTTTCATGCCCAGGAGCTGTTCCACCGTCTGCAGCGCCTCATCAGCAACAATCGGCAGAGGACTTCTCTCCGTCAGCCAGGCGATATCATCAATCTGCTCCTTAGGCATCGGCTGCTCAATGAAGAGAGCCCCCCTCTCATTAAGATAGTGGGCCATTTCAAGTGCATACTCACGGTCTTTCCATCCCTGGTTTACATCAACAAAGACAGGCACATCAGTAACCGAGCGGACCACATCTATCATCTCCCTGTCATTATCACGCCCCATCTTAATTTTCAGTTGCCTGAAGTC
>CAZVLJ010000087.1:0-8875 GCA_964627825.1 uncultured Rikenella sp.
TGATCCCCTACGGGGATTATTATCATGGGGGCTCCTTCTGCAATTCCTGATCCCCTACGGGGGTGATTGCCATGGATGCCCGGCACCCAACGATGCTCGTAGAGCATCAAGAATTGTAGCAGGCATATCCCCACCCCCAATGATGCTTGTAGAGCATCAAGAATTGTAACGGGCATGTCACCCCACCCCTCCCCCCGTAATTCATACTCCATGTAACATTTTTCCGTTATTATTGTACAGAAATCCGAAAGTCATGAAAAGGAACCTTGCACTACCGGCATTGATGGTTATCCTTATTCCGGCACTCCTCATGCAGTCGTGCCGCAAGGAAGAACCCGATCCATTCGAGGATAACGAATACCTCCTCTCCAGCGAGGTAAAAATGATGAGAACACAGGAAAATGTCATCTCCGTCCTCAACCTGGCTGCCACGCAGTACCCGGCAGCAGCAGACCTGATCCCTGACATCGTCAGCGGGGCCAATATCTATAGCGTGACCTATGTCACAGAATTTCAGGGAGAAGAGGTCATCGCATCAGGACTGATATGCGCTCCGACCACTCCCGGAACCTACCCCATACTCTCATTTCAGAACGGCACCAACACGCTTCACTCCCTTGCGCCTACAGCCTATCCGCAGAGCCTGCAATACCAGATGATAGAATACATAGCATCTGCGGGTTATGTGGTGATAATAGCGGATTACCTCGGATTCGGAGCGTCAAAGGATATGGCTCACCCATACCTGCATAAGGAGTCCACCGTCCGGACAGTGGTTGATATGCTTCGGGCCGTGGCCGAGTTTGATGAGGATGTGGCAAAGGATATTTCCGTCACTACCGACTGCTTCATTATGGGTTACTCGCAGGGCGGCTGGGCAACGATGGCGCTGCTTGATGCACTGGAAAACGATTATTCCTCTGAGTTTACTGTCAAGGCCGCCTCGGCCGGGGCAGGACCATATGACCTTAGCTGGTTCAATGAACAGATCCTTGGCCTTACGGAATATCCCATGCCGGTCTTCCTGGCCTATATTGCAAACGCATACAGCACCTATGATATCTATTCCAACCCGCTTTCCGATCTGTTCAATGATCCCTACGCAGGGCGAATACCCGGTCTGTACGACGGTCTGCACAACTCTGAGCAGATCAACAGTCAGCTGAATAACTTCATCTCTGAACTTTTTACTGCCGCCTATCTGTCAGGTGCCTCAGCCAGTGCGGATTATGCAGGGGTACGCAATGCCCTGACAGTCAATAGCATCCCCGGTTGGAACAGCGATGTGCCGCTCCTCCTCCTTCACGGCACAGCCGATACCTACGTCATGCCTGAACTGTCTGAGATGATGTATGACGCTATGATTGACGCAGGTACAAGCCCGTTGTCATGCTTCCATGTTACCATGGCGGGCCTCGATCATTCCCAGGGAGCAGTGCCGTTTGGTCTGGCCAGCTATGAGTTTTTCAAGACATACAGGTAAGACAGGGTGGGAAGAAAGAAGCAGTTGCCCGTCCTCAGGGGTGTGACAATAACCGATATCGGATCAGAGGGCAATGCCATCGCCAGGGTTGATGACATGGTCCTCTTCGTACCCGGAATGATCCCCGGCGATGTGATTGATGTCCGGGTAACGAAGAAAAAGAAGAGGTATATGGAGGGTGTGGCCCTGGAGGTTATCACGCCATCGCCCGACAGGACAAAGCCTCCCTGCAGGCATTTCGGGGTCTGCGGAGGCTGCCGGTGGCAACACCTGCCCTATGATAAACAACTGTTTTACAAGGCGCAGCAGGTGCGTGACAACCTGACGCGCATAGGGCATACGCCGATACCGGAGATTGACCCGATAGTGGGATCAGAAAAGATTTACGGGTATCGCAACAAACTGGAGTTCACCTTTTCACAGAGACGATGGATGACCGGTGAGGAGCTCGAGACCTGGATAGCTTCAAAAGAAGCGCATCAAAAGGCTGCCTCGGCAAAGATATCTTCAAGGGAATCGCATCAGGAGGCTGCCGCGGTAAAATTAGCCTTTATGGAGACGCCACAGGCCGGGGAGGGCGAAAGCGTGGCTGCACCTTCCTACAGTCCCGCCCTTGGGTTTCATATCCCCGGGATCTTCGACAAGGTGCTTGATATCAATGAGTGCCTTCTGATGTCTGAGCCGGCAGACGCCATCAGGAACGAGGTGCGCCGGTATGCGCTTGAGCGCAAGCTCGCGTTCTACGACTTCCGTGAGCATCGCGGCTTTCTGCGTACCATGTTCGTCAGGCTGACCACCGCCAGCGAGGTGATGGTGGTGCTGGTGACAACAGATACCCGAGCCGCTGACCGCGACAGGCTGCTGGAGCACCTCGCCGGACGATTCCCGGAGATCACATCACTCTGGTATGTCATTAACACGAAGAAGAACGACAGCATTGCCGATCTGACACCTGTGCATTTTCGCGGCAGCGAATTTATTACTGAAACGATTGAGGGGCTACGGTTCCGGATCGGACCGAAATCGTTCTACCAGACAAACAGCCTCCAGGCAGCGAAGCTCTACAGCATAGTGAGGGAGTTCGCGCAGCTGCTGGGCGATGAGAACGTGTATGACCTCTATACCGGTACGGGAACAATTGCCTGTTACCTGGCGTCGTGGGCATCGAAGGTGACGGGGATAGAGTACATCGAAGAGGCTGTTGCAGACGCGCGGATCAATGCCCGTGAGAACGGTATCGCCAATGCGGAGTTCATTGCGGGCGACATAAAGGATATTTTCAATGAGGATCTCTTCACTCTGCGAGGACGTCCCGATGTGATCATCACCGATCCGCCGAGGGCCGGGATGCATGGCGATGTGACCCTCGCGATGCTGCGGTCAGGGGCGGAGAAGATAGTGTATGTAAGCTGCAACCCGGCAACACAGGCGCGCGATCTTGACATACTGTCAGAGGGTTACGAGGTGCTCCGCGTCCGTCCCGTTGACATGTTCCCGCACACGTTCCATGTAGAAAACGTGGTCCTGTTGGTTAAAAAAGCTTGAGAAAAAGATCAGATTCAACGACCGCTGACTGCCGACTGCCGATTGCCGACTGCTGACTCAATAGCGGTCCAGCCACCTGTACTTCTTATTGCTGCTTCCCAGCTTGAGGGCCAGCACCAGCTCGTGCGACCCGCTGGTCACACTCTCTATCTCGCTTAGAGTGTAATCATATGAGTATCCCACATACATGTTGCCCCACCTGACCCTGACAAAACCCAGCAGCGCACCCTGGCTCGAGGTGCCATAGAAGCCTCCTGTGCGGTATCCTCCTCCAAGCCAGAAGGTCTGGTCATAGATGAACGTGAGAGCCATGTCAGCCTGTGGCAGGATCTGCTCTGACACCTTAAACAGGACCGAAGGCTCGATCTCAATATTCTTTCCCGTCTGGAAGCTGTATGACCCGAAGGCGTAGTAGTGCCTCGACATCCTGAACTTGTCATAAGCCTTCAGCGTGTCAACCACACCGTCGCCTATGCGGGCCGCAGCACCGAGCATCGACTCTGCGGAAAAACCCAGGGTATACCGGTCATTGAGCAGGTACATGCCAAAGTTAATGTCAGGAACGAATATCCCCTTGCGCAGGTTGTCATTCAGCCACGGTTCAGCGGGATCACGGAAGCTCTCGTGATCGGCATTGATGATATAATGATAACCTGTAGCCGACAGCCCGAAAGACAACTGTGTATAATCCTGTACCCATATATGATATGAATATGCGGCATGAATACCGGTTCTCTGAACAAGCCCGTTCTGATCACTGAAGATGCCAGGCCCCAGACCTGCTCTGCCCTCGGTCTTCGCCCTGTAACGGGTACTGCCGAAGACATTTTTCGTTAATGAATAACCCTTCTTTGTGAATCTCGTCTGGTAGCTGAGAGAGTAGGTTCGCGGCGCGCCGGCATACCCCACCCACTGCTCCCTGGCGGTGATGTTGAAGCTGGTGTACCCTTCGCTGCCTGCAGCAGATGGATTTATCAGGAACTTATTGTACATGCACTGACTGTACAGCGGCATCTGCCGGCCAACAGTCCGCCAGACACAGACAAACAATCGCAGAGGAACTTATTTTGCATCTTCTTAATGCTGAAACTCACCCCGCCCGGAAATTTAGACAAAATCAAACCGAATGACACAATCAGAGATCTTATTATCTGATTGCCAGACATAAACGGCGAGATGGAGTTGTTATCGTCTGCGAGTTTTTTCAAGTGACCTTGTTCATTTGAGAGAATAGAACTATTCAGGCTCGTATCCTCTTTTTTTTTGAGCCTGTTCTGTTAAATCCTCTTACTCTCTGGTCCTTTACTCTATGTTAGTCTTGGGTTCTCTGGCTTATGTAATTTTAGTCGGACAGATAACCACGAAACAAAAATACCGATGATTCTGGAAGAGAAATATTTTTTTTGACAAGTGAACAAAAATTGAAGATAAGTGTATCGTTTAAATAATTTAACCCGAAAAAGGGGATCTATACATATTTAATAAATGGGATTTAGACGGAATCGGGGAGCTTAAAAGAGATGGAGATTCTTGTATAGTATCTAATGTTTTTTTATTTTTGCCCCGCTGCTGAAAAGATTGGATGATTAATTCACCGGAAAGCAGTAATCGTTTTTTGGAGCGATGGGTGAGAGGCTTAAACCAGCAGTTTGCTAAACTGCCGTACGGGTAACCGTACCGGGGGTTCGAATCCCCCTCTCTCCGCAAAACCTGAATGGCCCCTCTGCTGCAAGGCAGAGGGGTTTATTTTTTGCCGACTTTGCGTTGAAAGCTTGCTTTTAAAAGCAGAGGAGGTAAAAAATAAATACCAGGAAGGTCATTCAGGTTTTGCAGGTCCACCTCAAGGGGATCACCGCAGGTAATCTCTATTGTGTACAACCTTGGTGCCAGGCTGTCGTTGCATTGTCAGTTACAGGTGATCCTACAGGGGGATCAACGAAGGTAATCTCTTCCGGAAGACAATTCCGGGGAGGATGTGAATTGTAAAGTCAGGATCACCCAGTATAATCCCTCACAATCACAAAAATATTCATGCACCTCCCTGCGCCGCTTACGAAGAAGGAAGGGCTGCCAGCTAACCGGCTAAAACGAACCAGGCTTCTCCCGCCAGGCCCCATCTGCCGTTAAACATGTCTTAAAACAGGTACACGCACACCTGTCCAGCTCTGTAACTGGCCAAAACAAAAACGATCCGGCTGTTCTCAGTCGCACAAACAGAGTCATCCCGGGAAATTTTATCAACAAACATTAAAATTCCATTAAAAAAATTGCATGAGATTAAAACCAGATTAAAATTTATGTATAACTTTGCCCCGTTTTTACGACTAAACATCGGAGACATTTTTGAACAGAATAACAGAACCAAAATTTAAACAGAAATGAAGAACAGAATCTTTTTAGCAATCGCTACAGTCGCCATTATGGCCCTCATGGCCAGCTGCGCAAAAGTTCCCCAGGAAGCTCTTGACAACGCAAAAGCCGCTCTTGAATCAGCACAGGCTGCACAGACTGACATCTACTTCCCCGGCGAATTCGCTGCTCTGAATGACTCACTCACAGTCATGCTCCAGAACATCGAAACACAGAAGTCGAAGTCAGCCAAGGATTTTAAAGCCATCAAGACCGCTGCAGAAGGTATAGCTCTTAAGGCTGCCGAACTGTCAGGCAATGTAGAAGCCAAGAAAGCTGAGGTAAAAGCTGAAGCTGAAACAATGATGGCCGGTGCCAAGACTCTCCTTGAAGAGGCCCAGGCGCTCCTTCTCAAAGCTCCCAAAGGCAAGGAAGGCAGAGCTGTTGTTGAAGAGATGAAGACTGAACTGACTGACCTCGAGACATCACTCACCACCGAGGTTCAGGGTATGTTTGACGAAGGCACCAACTACATGGCAGTTGTTGACAAGGTAAAAGCTGCTACCGAAAGAGTTAACGGCATCATCGCCGAGCTCAAGGCAGCTATGGAAAAAGCCGGTATCAAATTCTAAAATACCACCGGCCAACAGAATGATCCCCGGGCCTTGTCCCGGGGATTTTTTTTAACTTCGCCCCCATGAAAAGCGGAAGCCTGACCAACCTTATTGTTTATTCCATCGTTGCCGTCGTGCTCATAGCGCTGGGAGTGCTGGCATTCCACGCTCTCGTCCCCGAGTCGCCGCAGCCGGAGGTGGAGCAGGCGCGCGCAGCCATCGTCCGGGCCAGGGATCAGCAGTCGGGGATCTATTCTCCCAGGCTCTTTCGCGAAGCACAGAACAGCTACGATTCCGCTATGGCCGCATGGCGAAGCGAGAATGAGCGCTTCATCCTGCTGCGCAATTACGAGCGTGTGATCATGTTCGCTGAAAGCGCAGAGAGAAAAGCTGAGGACGCAATGCGAAACACCGCCTCGCGGTCGAAGAGCCTGAAGAGCAGCCTGGAGAGCGAGATCGCACGCCTGAACAGGGAGATGGCATTGTTCGAAAAGATCTTTCTCTCAATGCCACTGCCGCAGGATGTCAGGAAGAAGCACTCGCGCGGGAAACTGCTTATCAAGGAGGCGGAGATCGATTTCAGCAAGGAGAGATATGTGGATGGAAACCTGAAGATCACCGAGGCAAATGAATATATATCAGGCACATACAATCTGGCTCGTGTCACGCTGCAGGAGTATTTCAAGCACTACCCCGAGTGGCAGGAGTGGGCTATGGAGACCATCGAGCAAAGCCGGAAGAACGGATCATACGCCATCCTGGTAGAAAAGATCCCTCCCCAGTGTCACCTGTACCATGGAGGCAAAAAGAAGTATACCTTTGAGGCTGAATTCGGCACCAACTGGCTGGGCGACAAGAAGAGCAGGGGTGACATGGCCACGCCGGAAGGAAAATATACGGTCACCAGGAAGCTGTCCGGAGGGGCAACGAAGTACCACAAGGCCCTACTGATCAACTATCCGAACAAGATAGACGTGCAGGAGTTCAATGAGCGCATAAGGAGCGGCCAGCTCCCGGTGGATGCCAGCATAGGCGACATGATAGAGATCCACGGTGAGGGCGGCAAGGGCGGCCACTGGACACAGGGGTGTGTGGCTCTCAAAGACTCCGATATGGACATACTGTACAGATATGCTTCAAAAGGAACACAGGTAACAATCATCGGATCAGCTTTAACCCTTGAGGAATTCTTTTCCTCCAGAGAGAATTTATAATGGAAGAGCAGAGCGAAAATTTTTCAGAGGAGACTGCGCCCGGCATAATATCCAAAGCGAAAGGATACCTGAACATCGCAGTTGATTACGTGAAGACGCATCGCAGGGCGATAGCAACATTTAAGATCATTGTGGCGATGCTGGCGTTGATGCTTATTCTCTCTATCCCTCTCTACCTGTCGCCGGCCCTGCAACACTCCTGGGGGACCAGTCGCTCCGAGTGCCGGGCTGACTCGTCGCTTCTTGATAATCGTGCCATCAGGAGGCAAATATCCGTAACCAGTAATGAGATCACACGCCTGGAGCGAAGACTGGCATCGTTTATCCCCACCCAGACCTACCTGGTGATCAATACTGTTGACAACAGGTTCTCCCTTTACCGTAACCGGAGACTTGTTCGTGAGGGCTACTGTTCTTCAGGCAGTTATACTCTTCTAAAGACTGAGGAAGGAGATAAGGAGTGGATCTTCAAGACCCCTCGGGGCAGGTTAACAATACAGGGCAAGATCACCAATCCCGTCTGGAGGAAGCCCGACTGGGCGTTTGTGGAGGAGGGGCTTCCGGTGCCCGGCCCCACCCATCCCTCGAGGTATGAATTTGGCGTCCTCGGGAAGTATGCGATGACCCTCGGCGACGGTTACCTGATACACGGTACGCTATATCAGCGGCAGCTGGGGATGCCTGTAACACACGGGTGCATTCGGTTGGGCGATGAAGACCTTGAGGCCGTCTTCAGATCGCTGAGCGTAGGATCAAGGGTTTATATCTATTAAAAGCCATCTGCCATGAAGCGCGAAACGAGAAAAAGGTTAATAATATGGGGTACGATAATTGTCCTCTTTCTAATCTATTATTGCGTTATGGCGGTGTTGGCCGTTAACCATGCGGTTAACAAATTTGACACTGAATATTTTGCCTCGCTGGAGCAGAATGAGGATGATACGATCAACCTGTGTGCCATTCCCGGTTATGTTGACATGATCCGTCAGAAGGCTTTTCTCAGCTCGCAGTTGAAGATGGCTGAGTCGGATTCGATAGGGCTGCTTATCAACGTTCGTGACAGTGTAATCCAGTTACTTATCAAGGGGTTGCCGGTACGGACAGTGAGTATTGATGAGTATGATGTCTCGCCGTTTTTTCACCGGGCAAACCAGGAGGCCATTTACAGCATGCTCTCGGCTCCTATGACAATTACCGGCATGCAGGCCACCTTCAGGAAGGATCCGGTCAATGTCAAGATTGCACCGAAGGATACCACCGAGGCTGTCACTGACGCGAAGCCAGACACCACTGATTTTGAGGCGGTATTCTTCACGCTGGATACTGATAAAGACATCCGTTTCTATTTTGAGCAACATGAAGATACGATAGGTGCTGACCGCAGGGCAAGGTTCTTTTTCGATCTCAGGGACCGCACGAGGAATACCGCGGCGACCATGAAGGATATTGTGCGTTTGAGGGTGCCTCCGTATATTCCGTACATCAAGATATGGATCCCGAAGGCAGAGGCCAAGATCATTTACAGGGCTATCCCACGTGAGGGTATGATTGTTTTGACCCAATAGGTTTTTTAGCTGCACTTTCACTAAAAAAAAAGTGTAATTTTGCACCGTCTAATTTCCGGTCTGTAGCTCAGCTGGTAGAGCAGCTGACTCTTAATCAGCGGGTCC
>CAZVLJ010000088.1:0-8514 GCA_964627825.1 uncultured Rikenella sp.
ACGAAAACCTGATTCTAAACATAACCGAAAAAACCAGCCTTATGACCATTCACGATCTGGCGTTGAAAGGACGCCACAACACGTACAACTCGATGGCCGCGGCCATTGCCGGAAAGGTGCTGAACATCCGCAAGGAGAACATTCGCCAGAGTCTCTCGGATTTCCAGGGTGTGGAGCACCGCCTCGAGCCTGTCATAATGGTGGCAGGTATCAATTTCATCAATGACTCGAAAGCTACCAACGTCAACTCCACCTGGTATGCCCTTGAGTGCATGAGGACAGACGTGGTATGGATTGCAGGGGGGATAGACAAGGGGAATGATTACTCCGAGCTTAACACCGTGGTGAAGGAGAAGGTTAAGGCCATTGTCTGTCTCGGCAAGGATAATTCAAAGATCATCAGCGCTTTCACTGATATGGTGCCGACCATAGTGGAGACCACCTCCATGGAGGAGGCTGTCAGGTCAGCTTATTACCTGGCTCACAAGGGTGATACCGTGCTGCTTTCACCGGCATGTGCCAGCTTTGACCTTTTTCAGAACTATGAGGACCGCGGACACCAGTTTAAAATGGCAGTAAGAAACCTGTAGAGCGGAATTTCAGGAGAAGCAGAAACCTGTGAGATAGAGAAGCAGTGATTAATGATGAAGACAAAAAAAGATCCCGGAGAGACAAAGGAGAAGTGATTTGTGATGAAGACAAAAAAGATCCCGGAGAGACAAAGGAGAAGTGATTTGTGATGAAGACAAAATGACAATATGGCTGATGTGACGATAAAGAGGTTTTTCAGGGGCGACAGGTATCTGTGGGGACTCATCGCCTTCTTCATGCTGGTGTCATTGCTGTCTGTATACAGCTCGTCAGTCGGCGTGGCCTATTCGTCGCATCACGGCAACACCTTCTATTTCCTCCGCACCCAGTTCATCATGCTGATGCTCGGATTGCTTATTATTGTGGTCACCCACTGGATACCATATATTAAATATATGCAGTTCGCCACCATCGGGCTGGTGACGGCGGTGATACTGCTTGTAGTGACTCTCTTTGCGGGGGTGAGCATCAATCAGGCTACCCGCTGGCTTGAGATACCCGTCATCGGCCTCAGACTGCAGACCTCTGACCTGGCCAAGGTGGCGCTGGTGATCTACCTGGCGCGTGGACTGACAGTCTATCAGCATGAGCTGAACAACTTCAGGGTGGTGACCATGAAGCTTGTGGTGCCCGTCGCCATTGTGTGCGTGCTGATCATGTCAGAGAACCTCTCCACTGCTGTCATGATCTTCGGGATAAGCATGATCATTCTCTTTATCGGGCGGGTGCCGTTAAAGTTCATACTGGCCTATGGAGGAATAGGGCTGGCCGGTGTCATACTCTTTGCCACGCTGCTCCTGGTCTTCAAGAAGGATGACAACAGGGTGCAGGTATGGAAGAACAGGATAGAAAATTTCGTCAGTGGCAAGAGCTCGCCTGATGCCGATTACCAGGCCAACCAGGCCAAGATAGCCATCTCCACCGGCAAGATCTTCGGCAAGCTGCCGGGCAAGAGCACCCAGCGCAACATGCTCCCGCAGTCGAACTCCGACTTTATTTTCGCAATCATCGTTGAGGAGTACGGGCTGTTCGGAGCTGTGATAGTGATAATGGCTTATCTGGCGCTAATGTTCCGGGGGGTGCAGATAGCGCGAAAATGTGATTATGCGTTCCCGGCCCTGATGGTGCTGGGACTGACAGTCATGATAGTGTTCCAGGCGTTCCTGAACATGCTTGTGGCCGTGGGGCTCTTCCCGGTGACGGGACAGACGCTGCCGATGATCAGCTGGGGGCGTACCTCAGTGATTGTAATCAGCTTCTCGCTTGGCGCGATACTGAGCGTATCAAGGGTGATGAACATGCGCGAGAGGCATGAGAAGCTCTCCGAGGTTGAACAGACAGACAGGATTCCGGCATGAGCAACGAACAAGAAAAATATAATCCGGGCGCGAAGGGAAAGAGAGCCTTTAATAAAATAAATGGGAGAGATATTAAATAAAGAGTAAGGCGACAGACAGAGTCATGGTAAAGGCATGATTGAAGAGAGCAAAAATATAAGGATCATCATCAGCGGGGGAGGCACCGGAGGGCACCTCTTCCCGGCCATTGCCATTGCCAATGCCCTGCGCCGGCTTGAGCCCGGGGTGAAGATACTGTTCGTGGGCGCCGAAGGGAAGATGGAAATGCAGAAGGTGCCCGATGCCGGTTATGAGATAGCAGGATTACCGGTGGCGGGGCTGGTCAGGGGCGGAGGCATAAGGAACATACACGTTGCATGGAAGCTCTTCCGCAGCATGCTGAAGGCCGGGCACATCATCAGGAAATTCGTACCTGACGTTGTGGTTGGGGTGGGCGGTTATGCCTCCGGGCCGGTACTGAAGCAGGCACAGCAGCGAAGGATACCTACACTGATACAGGAGCAGAACAGCTATGCTGGTGTCACCAACAAGCTGTTGGCGAAGAAGGCAGATCGTATCTGCGTGGCCTATGAGGGAATGGACAAATACTTCCCGAAGGAAAAGATAATGCTGACTGGCAATCCCGTCAGGCAGGCGTATGACAACCTTGCGGCGCTGCGTGGGGAGGCCCTGCAGCACTTCATGCTTGAGCCGGGGAGGCCGGTGATACTGGCGCTGGGAGGGTCGCTCGGCGCCGGCACAATCAACAGCAGCGTGGGCGGCGGCATAGGCCTCACCGAGGCTGCGGGCGTGCAGGTGATCTGGCAGACGGGCAGCCATTATTATGACCGCATGCGCGAGGTGGTTGAGGCTGCGGCTACAACGCTTGTCAGGGTCACCGGCTTCATCAACCGTATGGATCTGGCCTATGCCGCCGCGGATGTCATCATCACGCGTGCCGGCGCCGGTACCATCTCCGAGCTGGCGCTGGTGGGCAAGCCGGTCATCCTGGTGCCCTCGCCCAACGTGGCGGAGGATCACCAGACACATAATGCCATGGCCCTCGTGGAGCGCGGGGCAGCGCTGCTGGTGAAGGACGCTGAGGCACAGACGGAGCTCATACCGGCCGCCCTGGACCTGCTTGATGATACCGCAAAGCGAAGCTCACTGTCGGCGAACATAAGGCAACTGGCTATCCGCGATACCGATGAGATGATAGCCCGCGAAGTATTAAAACTGGTAAGACGATGAGAGGACTGACAAACATAGAAGGAATCTATTTCGTTGGAATAGGAGGGATAGGGATGAGTGCCCTGGCGCGCTACTTCCTGTCGCAGGGATTCGTTGTATGTGGTTATGACCGCACCAGGAGCCCGCTCACAGAGACACTTGTTGATGAAGGGTGTGCCGTCACCTATGAAGACAGTATTGACTCACTTCCTGTCCTCTTCTCCGTTCCGGGAGAGAACCATAAGGTACTCATTGTCTATACGCCGGCCATCCCGAAGGATAGCGTTCTGCTCAACTTCTTCAGAGAAAACGGTTACAGCATCTATAAGAGAGCCGAGATATTGGGTGTCATCTCGCGCGACACCGATGCCATTGCCGTGGCGGGCACACACGGCAAGACAACCGTCAGCGCCATGACAGCGCATATCCTCAATGTCTCACCCGTTGACTGTTCAGCCTTCCTCGGAGGGATAGCCAGGAACTATGACTCGAACCTGCTGCTGTCTGACAGCCGCTATACGGTGATGGAAGCCGACGAGTTTGACCGCTCGTTCCTTCACCTCTCGCCGCTCATCTCGGTGGTCACGGCCATCGATCCCGATCACCTTGATATCTACGGCACGGCCGGGTCAATGGTTGAGGCTTACGGCGAATTCTGCCACCGGACCCGTCCCGGCGGAACGCTGATCCTCAATGAGAACATCGCCTCCTCGCTCTCTCTTCCTGATGATGTGGTAATCTATACCTATGGCACGGGAGAGGATGCCTCATTCAGGGCATCAGCCATCCGCAAGGAGGAGGGATCCTATACATTCGACATCATCACCCCGGGCGATCCTGTGACGGACGTACGTCTCAGGCTTCCCGGGACGGTCAACATAATGAATGCCACCGCCGCTGCTGCAGCAGCATGGTGTGCAGGTGTGAACCACGACGATATACGTGAGGCGCTATGGTCATTCATGGGCGTGCGCCGCCGGTTCGATCTCAGGTATGAAGGAAAAGATATAATATATATAGATGATTACGCTCATCATCCGCAGGAGATAAATGCCCTTGTCAGTGCCGTGCGCGACTTCTGGCCTGGTAAACATGTCACCGGCGTCTTCCAACCTCATCTGTACACGCGCACACGCGATTTTGCCAATGGCTTTGCAGAGGCGCTCGACAGGCTCGATGAGGTGCTGCTGCTGACGCTCTATCCCGCCAGGGAGGAGCCTATAGCGGGTGTATCGTCAGACATGATTGCCGGGCTGATGAAGAACAGGAACGTGAAGGTGGCGACCAGGGATGAGCTTCTTATCGCTCTGCGTGATGTAAAGCCGGGATTGCTTCTTACAATTGGCGCAGGCGACATCGACCGGTTTATTGAACCGATAACTGAAATGTTAAAGGAGGGTAACAGATGAGCCTGCTGATGAAGATAGTGACCATGATCACGGGAGCGGCGCTACTGCTGACCCCATTCTTCATCAGTCGCAGCACTGCCGAAGAGGTATGCGGGGGTGTGGTCATTACCGTGGCCGACTCCTCCAGGCACCGATTCGTCACCGCCGATGATATCATGAATGCACTCAGGGCAACCGGTATACGCGTCACCGGGCAAAAGGTCTGCGACATCCCCCTTGATAAGATTGAGCAGAGGATCAGACAATTCCAGGAGCTGAAGGTGGTGGAGGCATACATCCCCGAGGACAGGAAGCTTCACCTGTGGTGTGACCAACGTGAGCCGGTGATGAGGGTGGTAGCATCCTATGGGGGCGACTTCTTTGTTGACACCGAAGGCATCATCATGAGGCGCCATAACCTCTATACCCCCAGCCTGCACATCCTGGAGATAGATATGGCATTTAACCCCGAACAGATGACCGGTGCAAGTATATATGACTCTGAGAAGACGGAGAACCTGGCAAAGGCGTTTGAGCTTGTCAACTATATCCGGGGGCACAGCTTCTGGAATGAGATGATTGACCAGCTCAGCATGACGCGCAACGGCAGGGTGACGCTGGTGCCCCGTGTGGGTAACCACAGCATCAGGCTGGGATATGTGGATGATTATGAAGACAAGCTGCAGAATCTGCTTGTCTTCTACCGCCAGGCGATGCCCGTCGCCGGGTGGGACAGGTACAGGGTGGTTAATATTGAATACAAGGGGCAGGTGGTCTGCCAGAGAAGATAATTGTTGAACAACCATATAAGTGAACTATGAACAGTAAAGAACAGTTAGTGGCAGCCATAGACATTGGCACGACAAAGATCGTGGCTATCGTCGGGCGCAGTGACGGGAACGGGGGCATTGAGATCCTCGGTCTCAGCAACACACCCTCAACAGGGGTTAAGCGTGGTGTGGTGCTTAACATTGAAGAGACGGTGAGGGCTATACGCACCACCGTTGATGACCTCGAGGAAAGAACGGGCCTCGTCCTTACCGATGTCTTTGTCGGCATCGCCGGCAGGCACATAAAGAGCAAGATGGCGCGCGGTTATATCACCCGCGAGTCGCATGAGTCGGAGATCGATATCAGCGACATACGCCGTCTTACGGCAGACATGTACAAGCTCCCCATCGATGTGGGGGAGGAGATCATTCATGTCATCCCGCAGACCTATATCGTTGATAACGAATCGGGTATCAATAATCCTGTCGGTATCTGCGGCAAAAGGCTGGAAGCGAACTTCCACATCGTGATAGGCCAGATCTCCTCGGCGCGCAATACCGAGCGCTGCATCAACAAGGCCGGAATGAACCTGATGAGCCTGGTGCTTGAGCCGCTGGCATCGTCGGAGGCTGTCCTGACAGACGAGGAGAAGGAGGCCGGCGTGGTGCTGGTAGACATCGGCGGCGGCACCACCGATGTGGCTATCTACTACGATAATGTGATCAGGCATACGGCCGTGATTCCCTTTGGAGGCAACATGGTCACCCAGGATATAAGGGAGGGATGCTCCATACTGCAGAAGCAGGCTGAGGATCTGAAGGTCAAGTTCGGGTATGCCATTGGCGACATCGCACCGGAGAACAAGGTGGTATCAATCCCCGGCATCGCCGGACGCGAGCCTAAGGAGATATCCTTCAAGAACCTTGCCTATATCATACAGAGCCGCATGGAGGAGATCCTTGACGCGGTCAACTTCGAGATACAGAACTCAGGATTTGCCGAGAAGCTGACAGCGGGCGTGGTCATCACCGGTGGCGGCGCTATGCTCAAGAACCTGCCGCAGCTGGTCAAGTACAAGACTGCCATGGATGTGCGTGTGGGTCATCCCAACGTGCATCTCTCCGGCAAGGGCAGGGATGAGATCAACCAGACGATGTATTCAACAGGCGTGGGGCTGATACTCAAGGGCCTCGAGTACCTGGAGGAGAACAAGACCACTGCCCGGTTTGGGGAGAAGAAGCAGGAGCCGGTAGCCAGCCATGCTGCGCGGCCCCTGCATGAGGAGCCGGCAGAGACTGATCAGAAGCAGGCAGTACCGGAGGAGGAGTACGCTGAAGAGCGGACCGGAAGAGGCAGGTCATTTGGTGATACACTCAAGAATCTTTGGGGAAGGATCATTGAAGCCACCGATGAGAAGCTCGATGACAGTAACATGAATTAAAATAATGAAACCATGTCAGATGATCTGATGAATTTTGACCTGCCTGTTGACAGGTCGTCGATAATAAAGGTACTGGGCATTGGTGGCGGCGGAGGCAATGCCGTCAACCATATGTTCAGGAAAGGCATCAAGGATGTCAACTTCATTGTCTGTAACACTGACCAGCAGGCTCTTACCAAGAGTCCCGTGCCTGTCAGGGTGCAGATAGGAGAGACCACCACGGAAGGTCTCGGCGCGGGCAGCCAGCCGGAGAGAGGACGTGCCTCCGCCGTTGAGAACCTGGATGATGTCATGAAAGCGCTCTCCGGCAACACCAAGATGGTGTTCATCACTGCAGGCATGGGTGGCGGCACAGGCACAGGAGCCACCCCCGTCATTGCCAGAGCCTGCAGGGAAGCAGGATACCTGACCGTTGCCGTGGTCACCATACCCTTCCGCTCTGAGCTGAGCCAGCGCATCAAGCTGGCCGTCAGTGGCATCAATGAGCTGAAGGACGAGGTGGATTCACTGATAGTGATAAATAATGAGCGATTGCGTGAGATATACGGTGATGAGGGTGTCTCGGCTGCCTTTGCCCGCGCCGATGATGTGCTGGCGAATGCCGTCAAGGGTATCGCTGAGATAATCACATGTACCGGTTATATAAACGTCGATTTTGCCGATGTGGATACTGTCATGCGCGACTCCGGCGTGGCCCTGATGGGCATAGGGATAGCCTCCGGCGAGGATAGGGCAACGAAGGCTATTGAGGCTGCTCTCACCTCTCCGCTGCTCAGTTCCAATGATATTACGGGTGCACGAAGCATTCTGCTCAATATCAAGTCAGGCACCGGCGCCAACGAGATCACCATGGATGAGCTCGGTGAGCTGACTGATTATGTGTACGAGGCCATCTCCGATGATGCTCTTATTATCAGGGGAATCTCCACAGATGAAGAGCTGGGTGATGCCATCAGTGTCACCGTTGTTGCTACCGGGTTTGAGGCTACGGCTGACCTCGAGGCCAACAGGCCATCGAGGAGGAAGGAGGTTGTCAGCCTCAATGCCGCGCAGCAGCCGGCCCACCCCGACGGCGCCTCTGAAGATGATGGTCAGTATGTTGTACGTGCTTCGCGTGACACTGACCGTGATCTCCCCGCCCACGGCGCCTCCGTCAACCAGGGAGTGATTGATTTCGAGCCTGACGGTGACATCAACATCTCGCCTCCTCCTGCCCGCCCCGCCCCCCCGCCGCCGGATAAGAACGAGGGCACGTTGCGCAAGCTCAAGCACATGCAGAATGTGATAAAGAACGAGGGTCTCTCCACGCAGTCAATGAGTGACAATATCGAGGATTTCGAGGAGGTGCCCGCCTATGTGCGGAAGAAAATCGCCATCCACAATGCCAGCAAGGCGGCGGGGAGCAAGGTCTCGCGGTTCACGCTCACCCTGGATGAGGATAACCAGCCGGTCATCAGGGAGAACAATGCTTACCTGAATGACAATGTAGACTGATTTTTTGTTTTTGCCATTATATGGTTGTTGTTCACGGGGCCGCCCTGACATTGCGTCAGGGCGGCCCTACAATTCTTGATCCTCTACGAGCATCAGTTATATTTTAGCATGTTGTTACAATTCTTTTTCCGCTACGCGGAACCGATCGTCGTAGACGATCAAGAATTGTAAAACAGGATACAAAAACCCATAGATCCTCGTAGAGGATCAAGAATTGGTGTGCCGGGCATGTAATAGACCCAAAGGGTGAGGTTGAGGTAAG
>CAZVLJ010000089.1:0-8067 GCA_964627825.1 uncultured Rikenella sp.
TGCATATCTCGTAGAGCTGCAGCGCTTTCTCAAGCATGGCGAAGGAGGCCGGCGGCGCGGAGGTCATCCCGGTATCGGCCAGGGTCTGCGCCAGCAGCTCGATATTCTCCACATTGAAGCCCTTCTGCCCCGCGAGGTATTCATCCGTCTCTGCTGTATCCATGGCAAGAAGTTCATCAAGGTCAATAGATGCCTCGCTCAGCATCATCTCCTTCAGTGCCTCAGCCTTGTTTGCAACAGAAATCGCAAGTTCATCCGTTCCGCCAAAGAGCTTTTGACGGATAATGCGGATAATGGCACCTATCTTTTCAATCTCGCGAAGAAGATAATCCTTCTGTTCCATGCCGGTTCATTCCATTCCCCGGGAATGATCCTATTCCCGAAGCATGCGTAAAATAAAGCAAAAAGGATTTATTTTCCGTATTTCTTCCGGAATATCCGGATTGCCTGCATGATGTCAGCGTTGTCACCGAAGAACGGAATATGGACCGCATCAATGCCTTGGAGCATCATCTCGGGGAATTTTACTGTTTTATAGTGTTCAGGCCCGATCATCCAGTCCCTTGTGCTGTAGATAAAGAGTACGGGCACGCTGACCGTCGCGGATGATTCAGTGAAGTCCACAGCATAATCATCCATCTTCATGGCCACTTCGCTGAAATCGCCGTTCCACGATGGCAACTCACCGTATGTACTGTTCATAAGATCCATCTCTTCGCGCGAAGCGAAACCCATCTTCCACATCAGGTCTCTGCTGTTCAGGGCAGTGATCAGGCTGTCCCAGCGGATGTGGAGCGGGATTGATTCGTCCCCGAAATAACTCCTGTCAGTGATGCCCAGGAACTCGCATGCCTTCGGGCACCAGCTGGTCTTAAAGTTCATCCCCATGTTCAGCGACGCGTTAATCATGATCATTGCATCAACCGTTGACGGATGCCGCAGTGCATATCCCATCTGCAACAGCCCGCCGAAAGAATGCCCCAGGGTGATCCATCGGCTGATACCCAGCGCTTCCCTTACTTCCTCGAAGTCCTTAACCATTCTTTCCATTGAGAAGTTGCCGTCAGCGGGACTGGTGGAACGACCTACTCCTCTCTGGTCGAGATAGATCATCCGGAAATGCTTTTCCAGCGAGTCGCCGACAAATTTCTCAAGCCAGTATGATCCGCTTCCCGGCCCACCGTGGAGATAAAGACAGGAGGTTCCTTCGCCTTTGACATTAACGTAAAGGTCTACACCATCAGATGTAATAACATGCTTTTCCTGGGCATATGCCACTGCTGCCAGCAGGAGGGCCGTAAGTAGGAGAAATGACTTTTTCATATGAATATGTTTCGTGTTGCTTGTGACCTCAGGCTGATCAAGTGTGTCTCAGATGACTCCGGACCATCATGGCGGGGCCCTGGTGCTGTTCCCTGTCTAATGACCCCTCCGGATCTGAAATGATGCATCTGTCAGCAGAAAGGTCTTCAGTAAACTGCCAGGTTTGATGCTTTCTTCCACGCTCCTGCGCAAGTGATGTGTTTATAATGCGGTCCAACTACCCGCTGATACTTTTTTTCGCTTCAATTGTACAGCTGCTTCAGCCTCACTGCTCTTATGAGTACAGCATATATTAATTCTTGTGTTCATATGTCCGGGTTATGACTTCGTGCTGCTACAGTTGTTTCAGCATAGTCATCGATTCATCATGACGGGCGTAATCGACAAATCCGAACTTCCTGTAGAGGTGGTAAGCATAGTTCGCCATGTCAACGCTTAAGGAGACCCGGGCATAACCCGCGGAGGCAAGCCTGTTCAACATCTCAGCGAGAAGCCCTGTGCCAATGCCCCTGCAACGGTATGGTTCAAGCACTGCCATGCTCAGTTCGGGGATGGTTGTATCAATGAAGCCGTATCCTTTTACCAGGCCGGTAAAGAGTCGTGTCCATACCGCACCGGTAATTTCACCATTCGTCTCTGCAACGAGGCACGTATCACCCTCCCTTCCAAAATTCTCAATGTAAACAATGATTTCCGGCAGATCAATGATGTCAAAAGGTGGTTTTTCTGCTCCGGGAGGAATGAAAATAGCATTGTAAAGCATCGTTCTTAGAATGTCTGTCTCTGACGATCTCAGTTCTCTGATGACCGGTTTTGCTCCATTTTCTCTTCCTGACATAAGATACAGATTATTTAAGGCCGGTCTGCTCTGGCTCACTTTCTGTTTCTGACGGGAAAGTCATATTCGATTCCGTAATTGGGCAGTGTCAGCCAGCGGGTCTCCCCGGTGTCGATGGCAGGGCCGGTCACCACCCCCAGGCGGAAGGTGAGGGCAGAGTGATTCCGGAACCTCCAGGAGAGGCCGGCACCACCTCCCAGGCCCAGTGAGAACATGGGTGAGGCGACCTCGATGTAGTTGTCGAGCAGCCCGAGGTTGAGGTGCAGTCCAAGGGGTTT
Source organism: uncultured Rikenella sp. (assembly GCA_964627825.1). Classification (GTDB taxonomy): domain Bacteria; phylum Bacteroidota; class Bacteroidia; order Bacteroidales; family VadinHA17; genus SR-FBR-E99. The sequence goes on from CAZVLJ010000089.1 coordinate 2,440, forward strand.
CTGGGGGTCGGTAAGCCGGTATGATCCGAAGAGGTTCCATGACATCAGGCTGGGACCCAGGATGAAGAATCCGGCTGAACCCTGAAGGGTATATCTCTCCGTGAAATCCTTCTTTATACCGATCTTCAGTGCCGGGGCCAACCCGTCAACAGCTGCGAAAAACCTTACCCCGGGCTGCTGAGGGAAGCAGTCCATGGCCGCCAGGGTCAGCAGGAGTATCATGGTCATCAGAGTTCGTCTCCGGTTCATGATGAGGTGCTTCTTGTCACGGTTCATTTCGGAACATAAAGATAGTATTATGTTTTGTATGTGTGTGGCCTGCTATCCTCTTCTTCGGATCAGGATGCTGATTTTAAATCTTACTGACAGGTTGATGACCTCATCAGGCTACAGGCTTTGGGCAAGCCTCTCCGCCAGCTCCGTGATATCATCCTTCCTGGCGATCTGTGTGATCCACTCTTCCGGGATGCTGTCATAGCCGTAGAGCAGTCCTGCCAGCCCGCCGGTGACGGCTGCGGTGGTGTCGGTATCTTGTCCCAGGTTGACGGCCCTGAGAACAGCTTCGCTGTAGCTGCCGGTGGTGAGCAGGCACCAGACGGCGGCCTCGAGGGTGTCAATGACATAGCCTCCGCTGCGGATCTCGCTTTTAGTCAGCCTTTGGATATCAAACTTTAGAAGACGGTCGAAAACAACCACCTCGGCCGGATCAATCAGCAGGGCTGAAAGGTGGCCGGAAACGACTTGCTGCAGATCCCTGTAGATATCAAATTTTTCTCTGCCTTCAAGGATCAGCCTGGCAAACTCGAGGTAGTAGAAACATGCTATAATTGACCTTATGTGCCCGTGGGTTATTGAAGAAACCTGACGTGTTATCTCGAAGCGTTCTGTCAGTGGTTTAGGCAGCAGCCAGAACAACAGCGGCAGGATACGCATCAGCGAACCGTTGCCGTTGGATGACTCGGCAGTATCGCCGGAGCGCTCCGGCTGTATGCCCCTGAAGAGGCGGACAATGGCTTCACCGGTTCCGGTACCGACGTCAAAGACCTCCTCGCGGGCCGTCCAGTGATCCCTGAAATACCAGTTCACAAAATTCTGTCCTATGGCGTTAAGATCATACCCCTGTGTAAGCGCTTCGGCAAGGCAGAAGGTAAGTGAACTGTCGTCAGACCAGGTGCCGGGGGGCTGTTTGTGGGTACCGAAGCCGGTCATATCCGCCACCGGGTGGCTATCAAGGTATTCCCTGGTCTTGAATTCAACCGGCACCCCCAGCGCGTCGCCAACGGCCACGCCGAAGAGTGCTGATTTAATTGCATATGAATAGCTGCCGCCCTTACTGGCGCTGTCTGCCCGGTTCGCTCCTGCGCTCATCTTGTCCCTTTAAATGTTCTTCCTCCTTTCGGGTTCATCCCTTGACTATCATTTAACGGCGCCGGGAGTAGAAAAGTATGAACAGGGAGCAGACGCATGCATAGGACAGAAAGGGTTCCATTTTGAAAATTTTCATAAATTGTATCACCAACTTAAAACTATCAACCATGAAGATCTTACGGGGAACTTTATTCGGGGGAGTGGCATATTTCCTTATTGGCTGGCTTGTTTACGGAGTGCTGCTTTATAGTCTCTTTTCTCCAATGACCAACACATGTGCCAACCGTCCTGAAGGGGATATGATATGGTGGGCAATGATCCTGTCCAATCTCCTTATCGCATTGTTTTTGACACTGTTCCTGAAGTGGTCAGGGGCACGCGGAATTGTTGACGGACTGAAGATCGGGGCGTTGTTCGGAGCTCTCTTTACTGCTACAATTGACCTGTCGCTCTACTCGATGACAACGATGTACAACTCGCTGGTGCCGGTAGTACTGGAGATATTGGCGAGCGCAGTGGTCATGGCAGTTGTGGGGGTGATCATTGTGCTTACCTGGGGCCAGCCGAAGGAAGCCTGATTCAGACAGAACATAACATTTGCGGGAGAGCTTTATTCTCCGGGGAGGGAACGCGTATTTCAGGCCAGAGTCCGGAAGGCCCCTGACACTATTCTTTAGCCGTTATTATACCGGCTGTGTCAATCTTTATGACTGTGCCACTGCTGATTGTTCTGCCTTCAGCGGTGATCTCCCCGTTCAGTGTGCACGACATCAGTCGGCCGTTCTCGTGGAAGGTAATCGGGTGAAAGATTCCTCCCTGGCATTTAATGTCATCAATGACCGCCTCTGAGGCCGGGAAGAATTGGCGGAGGGCGCCTGAGGAGTAGTAGGTTGTCTGTACCCCGTTCATGCCTCCGCCACCTTTAATGTTATAACCTTTAATCAGGGTGTCGGTCGGGTAAACAACTGAGAATCTGTCATTATCCGGGTGTATGGCGATCCAGGCTTCTGCAGGCAGATCAACGTTGCGGAAGGTGTGGGCACGTGATAGACAGAAGTCTTTCGGCTTCCACTGGCTGGTGAAATGAATCCATCCGGCCTTACAGGGAATACCCATGATCTCCGTATCATTCTTCAGGAGGCCGATTATGCTGGTTGTGTCTTGCTCATTCAGGGTGTATCGGAGTTTTGTAAAACTCATGTTGTCTTTGACGACATCACTCTGCCACCCGGTGTGACCGGTGCCGCAGCCGGTGAAGAATAATAAAGCTACAAGTGCAGTTGATACAAATCCAACTTTCAACAGAACTTTCATGATTAATCTTATTAAAGGGGTTTAGCAAATTGGCTATAAACTTATAAAATAATTCTTGAATCAGCATGTAAATACAGTTTATTATGATATGGTGGTTCTATGCCCCGGATTTAAGGTATCTATCTGGCGCATAGTGCTTGTCAGGCTAAAAATCATTATCTTACATAACGAATTAATCAGTCATGGATAACGAAAATGCATCAATTCACGATTTCGATTTTGACCTTATCTGCGAATATTTCTCATTAATGGAACGTCAGGGACCCGGTAGTCCGGAGATGACACTCCGGGCGCTGGGTTTCATTGATAACCTGACATCTGAATCACGTATTGCCGATCTGGGTTGCGGGACAGGGAGCCAGACAATGACCCTGGCACAGAATGCTCCCGGAATGATTACCGGGATAGACCTGTTCCCGATATTCATAGACCTGTTCAATGCCAATGCTCGAAAGTTTAATGTAGGTGACAGGATGAAGGGCATTACCGGGTCAATGGATAACCTGCCGTTCAGGGTTGAGGAGCTTGATCTCATATGGTCCGAAGGGGCCATCTACAATATAGGCTTTGAAAAGGGCCTGAATTATTGGCGGAAATTTCTGAAACCCGGCGGTTTCGTAGCTGTTACGGAGGCCTCATGGTTCACAGATGAAAGGCCGGAGGAGATCAGTTCCTTCTGGCTCGACGCTTATGCTGAAATAGATACCATTCCCAACAAGGTTGCAGTGTTGCAGAAATCAGGTTATATTCCAGTTGCATGTTTCATTCTGCCGGAAAACTGCTGGACAGACCACTTTTATCTGTTACAGGTGAGGGCGCAGGAGGTGTTCCTTAAGAAGCACCGGGGCAACCGGGCTGCCGAGGAGCTGGTTGAGAACGAGAGGCGAGAGGCCGTGCTCTACTCAAAGTACAGGCAATACTACGGTTACGTATTCTATATTGGGAAGAAGATCTGAATCTTCACCGGTTAGCGGAATCAGAATCTGAGATATGTAGATTAACCTATTGCTGCAAATAACGAAAATATCAGAGAGGTTATTAAAGCATATCTTTAAGAGCTAAATTAATCCGTTATGGCTCTCTCTGTGAAAGGACTTCTTTACAGGATCTTCATTGATCCACTGATCCATGGTCTGCGGCACCGGGTTGCTGCCATGATAGCTGAAAATGAGAGGGTGATAGATGTAGCCTGCGGTACGGGGGCGCTCTCCATGCGCATGGCTGCCAGGGCGGTGAAGGTGACAGGTATTGACCTATCGGAGGATATGATTGTTACTGCCCGTCGCCTGGCAGGACGAAAGCCTGAACTGCAGGTCTCCTTCGAGATTATTGATGCAACCGACCTGTCAGTTTTTGGAGAAAACCAGTTTGACACGGCTGTCTCCACCCTCGCGATGCACCAGTTTGATCCGGATACAGGGTTGAAGGTTCTGGGTGAGATGAAGCGCGTAGCCACACGGTTAATAATAGCTGATTATAACTGTCCCATGCGGCCGGGACCGGCGAAATGGCTGTCGGTGGCGATAGAGAGGGCGGCTGCCGGGGATCATTACCGCAATTTCAGGCAATATATGGCGCGCGGAGGGTTGGAGAAACTGGCCTCGGACGCAGGCCTGCAGATAACCTCGCGCGAAGCCAGGGGTGAGGGTGTGTTCATGGTGACTGTCATGAAGGTTGATAAATGAAATAATGGTGGCAACTGGTGCAGCCTTAATTCCTGCTCACCGGGTCAACAATCCATTTAACATTGAAACTCACCTGAAAATTCTGGTGGCAAGCAGGTACCGTTCGCTCCACCATGGATCATCCATGGAGGTTATGATTACTCCTCTGCTGCTTGAAGTGTGAATGAATCTGCCCTCCCCGATGAAGATCCCCGAATGGGTTATCAGCCGGCTGGTGCTGTATGTCCTGATGAAGAAAACCAGGTCCCCCGGCCTGAGCATCTCCCTTTTTTCAATGATGTGGCCGTAACGCGCCTGTTCCTCTGAGCTGTGGGGAAGGGTGATCCCGTGGGTGGCAAATACCCTGAGGACCAGTCCCGAACAATCCATGCACTTCGTCGTGGTACCGCCCATACAGTGCGGTACACCCAGGTATCCGCGTGCTGTTTCAATGACTTCCGCCGGAGTGGCAGAGCCGGCGTCAACGGATTGTTCAATGCCATCCTTCATGAACAACTCAAGACGCTTCCTGTCAGATGCGCTGATTGAAACGTCAGGCAACCTGAGTGTCACTTCCGGAATACGCACAGTTACCCCTGAGGATCTGTCCCGGTCCCGGTCGTTGTCAGATAAACCAGGCTGTGTCCTGTGCGAGCAGGCGTAGATCAGTAATGACATGCCCGCCACAACCAGTAAGATATTAATTGCTGAATTCCTCAATGATTTATCTGTCAATTCGTTAGTTGAAATACTTTTTATGGTTCAGTAATATAACGCATATGCATTGTATAATATACATATCTATGAAAAAATTGTGCCAGAATGAATTTCAGAAAGCACCCCTTGCTTTTCAGTATTGGAGAGTGGACCTATTATGCTGCCGGTGAGTACCGGGAGAACTGATAGTCCTTTTATAGGGAAAAAATGGTGCAGGTCCGCAATAAAACATCCTTTGCAAAGGTTAAACATATAGAGGTTCTGCAAGATATCTAAGGAAGTACCATTCAAAAATATATTCTATCGCTTAAATAATTAAACACTATGAAAAGAAATGTATTGTTTTTTGTCGGGCTGCTTGCCCTGCTGACATTCTTCTCCTGTTCAAAGGATAAGGATCCGGTAAACTCCTTTACATATGATGGGGAGGAGTACCTGATCAATGATCTTTACCTTATTGAAGAGGTCTTCAACAAGGGTGCAGCCGATGAGATGCATGTCTTCCAGTTCATGTTCGGGAACATCAGTGGCGGAGATACAACCATGCTGGCCCTGGCGGTACTGG
>CAZVLJ010000090.1:0-7935 GCA_964627825.1 uncultured Rikenella sp.
TCGTGAATGGTCATAAGGCTGGTTTTTTCGGTTATGTTTAGAATCAGGTTTTCGTTTTCAATGCATGCTGCCATCTCTTCGCATCTGTCAATGGAGAAAGGCAGCGAGCGGGCTGCGATTGTCCGTGCTGTCACCTCCCGGGCGGTCACGGGGTCATCAGCACACCAGATGAAGTGATCAACTGCGGTCTGGTTACGGATCACCCTCATCTTGGAGTCAGTGTAGTTCTGCATCTCGTGGTTATACCTGTCGAGATGGTCAGGGGTAATATTCATCAGGATGGCTATCTCTGCCCTGAAATCATACATGCCGTCAAGCTGGAAGCTGCTGAGCTCAATGACGTAGTAGTCATAACCGCCCTGCGCCACAGCCATCGCGAAGCTGTTGCCCACATTGCCGGTCATGGCCACGTTGAGCCCTGCCTTCTTCATCATGTGGTATATCAGGTTGGTGGTGGTGGTCTTGCCGTTGCTGCCCGTAACACATATCTTCAGGGCATCAGTGTAGCGGCCGGCAAACTCTATCTCGGAAATAACCGGGATGCCCTTATCACGTATAGCCACAACAAGTGGGTTATCCTCGCGGAGACCGGGACTCTTTATCACCTCGCCGGCGTTCATTATCAGCTCCGGTGTGTGCTGCCCTTCCTCAAAGGCGATGTTGTGCAAGATGAGTATCTCACGGTATTTGTCCTTTATCGTACCGCTGTCGCTCACGAAGACATCCAAACCCTTCTGCTGAGCCAGCACGGCTGATCCCGCACCACTCTCTCCCGCACCCAGTATCACTATTCTCTTACTCATTCTCTGTCATATCTTCAATGCATCCGGCTCAATTCATTTCCTGTCGTTTCTTCGGCGTCGTCACGCCCGGTTTATTCCCTGTCCTTCCTTCTGTGTCAGTCTGCCCGATACCTGTTATCCTTATTCATTCACACTACACTCAGTTCAATTTCTATAGTCTTTCTACGGCCTCTTCGCTCTGCGCCTTTCATCGTATCTTCAGTGTCACCACGCTGATGACGGCAAGGATGATTGCAACAATCCAGAAGCGTGTAACTATCTTTGGTTCAGCATATCCCTTCTTCTGATAATGGTGGTGCAGCGGCGCCATGAGGAAGATGCGCCTCCCCTCCCCGAACTTGCGTTTGGTCCGCTTGAACCAGCTCACCTGAAGCATCACCGAGAGGCTCTCCACGAAGAAGATCCCGCAGAGGATGGGTATCAGAAGCTCTTTTCTTATCACTATAGCGAAGACTGCAATGATCCCCCCGAGGGTCAGACTGCCGGTGTCACCCATGAATACCTGCGCCGGATAGGAGTTGTACCATAGGAATCCCACGGTGGCTCCCGCGAAGGCGGCAGCGAATATCACCAGTTCGCCTATATTGGGCAGATACATGATATTCAGATAGTTGGCGTAGATTATATTACCCGAGACATATGCCAGGATGCCCAGGGTCACCCCCGCAACCGCACTGGTACCCGTCGCCAGCCCGTCAAGTCCGTCAGTCAGGTTGACCCCGTTGGAGACAGCAACAACCACAAAGACCACCATGGCCATGAAGACCAACCACCCGAGCAGCTGCTTTGTCTTGCCTTTGGCGAAGGGGACCAGCCACGAATAATCGAATTCATTGTTCTTAACAAAGGGGATGGTGGTTTTAGTAGATTTAACATTGACAGCGGTAGATTGCTGTTCTGCCTCTGCCGCATCCGGCATTTCAACTGAGACGTTGTCAGCCGAGGCCACGGTGATGCCGGCGGGTGGCGTCACGTTGACACGCACCACAACATCATCACTTATATAGAGAGTCAGCGCCACTATCAGCCCCAGCCCTATCTGCCCTACGATCTTGAACCTCCCGGCAAGACCCTCCTTGTTCTTTTTGAAGATCTTGATGTAATCATCCATGAACCCGATAAACCCTACCCAGATAGTGGTAATGATCATCAGGATGATATAGACGTTGTCGAGCCTGGCGAACAGCAGCACCGGCACGAGTATTGATGCAATGATTATCAGTCCGCCCATGGAGGGTGTTCCCTGCTTGCGGTACTGTCCCTCAAGGTCGAGGTTGCGTATGGTCTCACCTATCTGCTTGCGCTGCAGGTACCAGATGATCCGCTTGCCAATGAGCATGGCAATGATGAGGGAGGTGATGACCGCGGCAGCCGATCTGAAGGAGAGGTAGTTGAAGACCCCTGCGCCGGGAACACCGAGTGTGTCAAGATATCTGAAGAGGTAATATAACATATCAGCTCATTTTAAATGCTTTGCGTAACTCTTCCCTGTCATCGAAGTGGTGTCTGACACCCTTTATCTCCTGGTAGGTCTCATGGCCTTTCCCTGCAACGAGGATGATATCACCGGGGGTGGCCAGCATCACTGCTGCCCTGATGGCATCGGCGCGGCCGGTGATGCGTATCATCTTAGGTTCCGCATCAGGACTCAGTCCGGCCTGCATCTCATCAATAATGCTGTCAGGATCCTCACTGCGGGGATTGTCAGAGGTAAGTATCAGCCTGTCAGCTCCCGCGGCGGCAATGCGTGCCATCACCGGCCGCTTCGTGCGGTCACGGTCGCCCCCCGCCCCAACTATCACAATCAGCCTCCCGGCTCCCTGCCGCAGCCTGTTAATGGCCTCTATCACGTTCTCCACGGCGTCAGGGGTATGGGCATAGTCAACTATACCTGTTATGCCGTTCGCAGAGCGAATAACCTCCATGCGGCCGTCAACGGGACGAAGGGTACTAAGTATCCGCAGCACCTCTTCCCTGTTCGCGCCGAGGAGGATGGCGCCACCATAGACAGCCAGCAGGTTGGACGCGTTATAGTCGCCTATGAAGTGTGTCCATACCTCGGCGCCGTTGATCTTCAGCAGCATCCCTTCAAACCCCTGCTCAATGATATTGCACCGGAAGTCAGCCATGCCGCGCATGCTGAAGGTCTGCTTTGAGGCTCTGCAGTTCTGCACCATGACGCTCCCGTTACGGTCATCAGCGTTGACCAGCGAGAAGGCTTCGGGCACCAGCCCGTCAAAAAACCTCTTCTTGACAGCCAGGTAACCGTCAAATGTCTTGTGATAGTCGAGGTGGTCATGAGTCAGGTTGGTAAAGATACCTCCCGCGAAATGCAGTCCGGCAATGCGTTTCTGGTCAATGGCATGTGAGCTCACCTCCATGAAGGCATATTCACATCCCTGGTCAACCATCTCGGCAAGCAGTGCGTTGAGCCTGACCGGGTCAGGGGTGGTGTGGGTGGCATCCCTTCTGGTGCGGAATACATAGTTGCATACCGTGGATAGCAGCCCGCACTTATATCCCAGTGCATCAAACATATTATAAAGCAGCGTGGCGATGGTTGTCTTGCCGTTGGTGCCGGTGACGCCGGTGAGCTTCAGCTTACGAGAGGGATGATCATAGAATGCCGAGGCTGTCATGCCTGTGGCAGCGGCGGAGTCGTCAACAACAACCATGGTCACTCCCTCGTGGAGCGTCCTGGGAAGCGTTTCGCAGATGACTACGGCTGCGCCGGCCTCAACGGCCTTGCAGATGAAGTCATGACCATCGCTTTTCGTTCCCCTGACAGCCACAAAGAGGTAACCGGGCCCTACCTCGCGCGAGTCAGCCGTGATACCGGTGATGAGCCTGCCCTCATCGCCATAGATGTATGTCACGCTCAGCTCCTTCAGTATGTCTCTCAGTTCCTTCATCACTTCATTCTCAGTTCAATGGCCACGGTGGCTCCTCTTGATATCTTCACTCCGGGCCGGGGCGACTGCCTGGCCACCTTCCCGCGTCCGGTATAACTCACCCTCAGACCGCTGTTCTCAAGCATGAACAGCGCATCCTTCAGTCCCATGCCTACTACATCCGGCATCACACCCCCGGAAAGGGTCAGATCCTTCGTTTCCACCTCATGCGTTGCTTCGCGCAGGGTGATCTTATCCTCGCCTTCAGGATTGAGCGCCTGCAGGTCGCGATAGAAATTGCCTGCATAAACCTTGTCAGCCACCTCCTTGAAGACAGGACCCGACACCACATTGCCGTAGTAAACCCAGTTAGAGGGCGCATTGACAACCACAATGCAGGAGTAGAGCGGATCATCAGCAGGGAAGTAGCCCACGAACGATGCCTGGTACGAGATGCGTGCGCCGGAACGGTAACCATGCTTGGCGTTGGCTATCTGTGCAGTGCCGGTCTTGCCGGCGATCCTGTAATTGCTGTTCTTCAGGTTCTTGGCAGTGCCGTTTTCAACAACTCCCTCGAGAAGCGACTGTGCCTTGCGGATGGTGGAACGGGAACAGATGGCATTGGTGATCACCTCGGTGCCAAATGATTTGACCAGGCGGTTGCCGTCACGCACCTCGGTGACAAAACGCGGTTTCACCATTTTGCCGTCGTTGGCCACAGCATTGTAGAAGGTCAGTATCTGTAACGGGGTCATCTGTACCTCATAGCCGTGTGACATCATCGGGAGTGAGATGCCCGACCAGAGCTTGTCGCCCGGAGCACGAATGACCGGCTTCCCTTCGCCCTTGATCTGCAGCCCCAGCGGCTTGTTGATCTGCATTGAGTAGAGGCGGTCAACATACCGGCGGGGATTATCCTTGTAGCTTTCGTAAACGATTTTGGCGGTGCCCACGTTCGAGGAGTGCTCAAAGACCTCGCGGGCGGTGATCTTGCCCAGACCTTTCTCCTCGTGATCACGTATGACCTTGTCATAGTATTTTACGGTGCCGTCACCGGTGTTGATTGTATCATGCAGATCGATGACACCGTCCTCCAAAGCTGCGATCATCGACATCAGCTTGAAGGTGGAGCCGGGCTCGGTGCTTTCGCCAACGGCGTAATTATAAGTCTCATGATACCTCCCGTCAGAGCCGATCTCGAGGTTGGCGATAGCCTTGATATCTCCGGTCTTTACCTCCATCACCACAGCACAGCCGTGATGGGCCCTGTGCTTCACGAGCTGCTTATAAAGGGCGTTCTCGGTTGCATCCTGCAGGTCAAGATCGATTGTGGTGACGATATTGTATCCAGGCCTGGCATGAACGGTCTCGAGGTTATCGACATCAATCCACGCCCCTCCCGTGAGCCGCTGCTGCACCTTTAGCCCGTCCTTCCCGGCGAGGTAGCTGTTGAAGGAGCCTTCGATACCAACGATGTTGGCAAGCGTGTCTTCAGTGATATAACCAATGGTTCGCCTTGCGAGAAGACCGTTGGGCATAATGCGCCTGTTCTCAGGCTGGTAGATCAGTCCTCCCCTGAACTTGCCGTGCCTGAAGACGGGGAGTTGCTTGAGATGCGACAGGGTCTCGTAGCTGACATGCCGCTTGATGAGATAGTACCTGTCGCCGCGCCTGCGTGCGTTAGTCAGGGCGTTTTTCCATCCCTCCGGACTGTTGACACCTACATACTGCGAGAGGCCCCTGCTGAGGCCGCTGATGCCATTGGACCAGGTGGTGTCAGCCATGCCCGAGCTGCGGGTGTCCATGTAAACGGTGTAGTAAGGCACGGAGCTGGCCAGTATGCGGCCGTCATCAGAGAGGATATCACCGCGGCCGGCCTTGTCGGCCTGTCTGCGGTAAACGACCTTGTCAGCCATGGCGGCCCATTTGTCTGACTGCACGAACTGGAGGATGATTATGCGGACGAAGACGGCAAGAGCCATCACCACCACGATACCGTATATGACACCGGTACGGGCAAGGATCTGGTCTTTTGGTTTGTTCGCCTTCTTCATAGGTCAGGTTAGTGCTGTGGTGCCGGTTGTGGCGGCTGGAGTTTTTCTGGTTGGTTATCTGTTCTCTTCCTGTGCTTATGTGTGTTTATTGTCGCAATAGCTGTTACGGGCTATTCATTCACTACAATCCTGAATGGCGGCTCCCGGAGCTCCTCGAGGCCAAGGCCACGCTCCTTTACCAGCTCAGTTATCTCACTCTGGCGGCTCACGCTCCCCAGGTCGGCTGAGACGGAGAGCGACTCTGCGCGCAGGTCTCTCACCTCCTGCTCCAGGACGGCTATCTCACGCTCCACCCGCTCGGCATTAAACCTGTTGGCAATGAACATGACAGCCAGCAGCAGTATCAGCGCCGAGTACCTGATGTCTTTCAATATGAGGCTGTCAGAGATCACCGTACCGCTGATCAGCCCCTTCAGGATGTTGTTCCTGCCCTTGCGGGGCGAAGCCTTCGTTCTGGCAGACTGAGTTGTTCTTCTCTCCTCCATCCCCGTCATATCTTTTCCGCAATCCTGAGCCTGGCACTGCGTGCGCGGCTGTTATTCATTATCTCCTCCTCCGACGGGACGATCACCTTGCGGTTAACAGCCATGAGAGGAGTACTCACATTCCCGTAAAAATCCTTCTCACTCTCACCCTCGAAGTTGCCGGTGCGGAAGAAATTCTTTACCAGCCTGTCTTCAAGAGAGTGATAGGTGATCACTGCCATCCTTCCACCCTGCTTCATCACCTGCAGTGCCTGTGTAAGCATCTCCTTCAGTGCATCCAGCTCACTGTTCACCTCAATGCGGAGCGACTGAAACAGCCTGGCCCGGAACTTATTCTCTTCCCGCGGGGGTACCAGCCCGCTGAGAGCAGCCATCAGCTCGCCAACCGTTGTCACCGGCTTCACCGCCCTTGCCTTCACTATGGCCGCCGCCAGCTTCCTCGAGGTGGTCAGCTCACCGTAGTTGTAAAAAATACCGGCCAGCTTCTCCTCATCATAGGTCCTGAGAATATCCGATGCCTTCACCGGCGCCTGCCTGTTCATTCGCATATCAAGCTCGGCGTCACCGCGAAACGAGAAACCCCGCTCCTGCTCGTCAAACTGGTGGAATGACACCCCCAGGTCGGCTATCAACCCGTCGATGGCGTCAATGCCGATGTAACGAAGGTTGTTCTTCAGGTACCTGAAGTTCTGGTTGAGGAGGGTGAACCGTTCGTCATTGATGACGTTCGCGGCAGCATCAGCATCCTGGTCAAATGCTATCAGCCTGCCTGTGGTGAGTTTTTCGAGAATGGCACGTGAATGGCCCCCGCCACCAAAAGTTACGTCGACATAAATCCCTTCGGGCCTGAGGTTGAGCCCTGCAATGCTTTCGTTGAGCAACGCCGGGAGATGATATATAACCATTATGCTGAGCCTGTATCGGGATTGCCAAGCAGTTTCTCCGCCAGGTTGGCGAAGTCGTCGGAAGGCATGTCAATACGGGCGTATACCTCCTCAGCCCACATCTCTATGCGACCGTCCTGCCCGGCCAGAACAACATCTTTCTGTATTCCGGCAAGGTCAAGGAGGCGCTTTGGGATAAGCAGCCTGTTGCTGCTGTCAAGTGACACTTCGGCGGTACCCTTGAAGAAATTGCGGAGAAAGATATTGTGCTCCCTGTTGTATGGGTTGATCCTGCTGCGGATCTTCTCGAGCTGCCTGTTCCAGTCGTCAATCGAGTAAAGGACGAGGCACCCTTCGAAGATATCTCTTCTGACCACAAAGCGATCTTCAGCTGCCGGGGGCATCTGTTTCTTGAACGCGGCGGGGAGGATTACCCTGCCCTTTGCATCAAGCCTGCATGAATAATCGCCGATAAATGTGGCCATCACAGTTGTTGTTTCGAAGGGCTAAAGTAGAAAATATTCTCCCACTTTACTCCACTTTCCTCCATTTTTCTTCACTATTGTTGAAAACTTTGGGAAGGGAGAGATTATTGCGTGGCGGGGGTGGATTTTTTTAGGGATTGTAACTCGCTGTTTTACAATGCTTGATGCTCTGCGAGCATCCACACATGAGGAGGCTTTGAATGTCCAATGTTTTATCCGCTACGCGGAACCCTTCGCCACAGGCGATACAGTCGTGTACATAGCCATGATATACCATCAAGATCGTCGTAGACGATCAGGAATTGTAGAAGGTCGTAGACCTTCAAGTATTGT
>CAZVLJ010000091.1:0-262 GCA_964627825.1 uncultured Rikenella sp.
GAGCGCAGATTATAGTTTTACCAGGAACCTGGCTCTCAATGCCCATGCGAGGTTTGCCTCCGTTGGTGCGCTGACGCCTATTTTGCACCAGGCTGATGAGGACAGGGGAGGGAGACCTGATCAGTTTTCAGGCATCGCTTTCGGGGGCGGCCCCATGTGGTTCTTCAAGACAAAAAAGGATAAGGCATACCTCGGGCTTCTCCTTGAATATGAGATGTCAGATGCATTGTACATGGATGATTACGTAAACGAATAGGCACAG
>CAZVLJ010000091.1:272-7715 GCA_964627825.1 uncultured Rikenella sp.
ACTCGTGGTGCAGGTATGGGAATGGGAAGAGGTATGGGAACAGGACAACCGCAAGATGATCCTTATGCTCAACTCCGGTTACAGGTTCAGGTTTGCACAGAAACTCAGACCGGGCTCACACCGGCCCTTTGACAAGTTCATCAGGGAAAACCTTTTCCTCAATACAGGCATTTATGTCGGCGCAGAGCGAAACCAGTTTGAGTGGGACTATAATGATCCCGAATCCATTGGTTCCGCTGATCCCACCCCTCGCGAGGGAACTGAGATAAAACCTTTCGGGATGTTCGAAGTCTCCGTGGGACTCGAGTTCTGACTCCGGACCGTTTCAAACCGGGTCTATTTTCCAGAGCCGCTTCTCACCGGGAGATCTTCTCCCGAGGTCGCTTATCCCAGGCTGCTTCTCCCGGGCTGTTTCATTGTGGCCTCCTTCCCGGGGGCTTTTTCCCGGGCCTCCTTTCCCGGGCCTCCTCTCCCGGGAGATCTTCTCCCGAGGTCGCTTCTCACGGACTGCTTCTTCGCAGACGAGTCAGCTGTTCTTCATGCTTAGCGGCTGGCCGGTAGCCTCCAGCACGTTCCACCACAGCTCACCTTTAATATCTATTTTCTTGCGTTGTGCCACTGTCACAGGTATGGGCATCAGTGTGAACCGGTCATTCCAGAATCCTGCCACGAAATCAGTCTTGCCTGCCATGGCGGCATGCACGGCATTCTGTGCCAGCAGGCTGCAGAACTTGCTGTCGTTGGCAATGGCAGGGGCGCTGCGGATGATATAGCTCGGGTCAATATACTTTATTGAATGGGGGAAGCCGGCTGCAGTGAACTCCTCCCTGATCTTCTGCTTCAGGAAGACGCCTATGTCCATCAGCTTTAGATTCCCTGATGCATCCTTCTTCCTGTTCTCCTTCTCGAACAGGTCCTGTCCCGCTCCTTCGGCCACCACCACTACAGCATGGTGTCTCTCCTCCAGCCGTCTGCGCAGTACGCTCAGGAACCCCATGGGACCGTCCAGGTCAAAAGGCAGCTCCGGCACCAGCACGAAGTTGACCTCCTGGATGGCCAGTGCTGCGCTTGCTGCTATGAATCCCGACTCGCGTCCCATCAGCTTGACCAGGGCTATGCCGTTATAGGCCCCGGCAGCCTCATTGTGAGCATGTCTGATAATATCATTGGCAATGGAGAAGGCGGTCTCAAATCCGAATGATTTCTGTATCAGGTCTATGTCATTGTCAATTGTTTTCGGGATGCCGGCCACCGCTATCTTCAGATTCCTCTTCCTGATCTCCTCGTGGATGGCATGTGCACCACGCAGTGTGCCGTCGCCCCCTATGCAAAAGAGGATATTCAGGTTCATTATCTCTATTGTGTCAACCATCTTGCTGACATCCTGGTGCCCGCGTGAACTCCCGAGAATGGTTCCACCGGTAAGGTGGATATAGTTCACCATCTGCGGCGTGAGTTCAATGACCGGGTGGTTATAGTCGCATATGAGTCCCTCATAGCCGTACCTTATGCCCACTATTCTTGACACTCCGTACCTGTACCAGAGCTGGTTAAAGAGGCTGCGTATGACGTTATTCAGCCCCGGGCAGAGTCCGCCGCAGGTCACAATACCCACCTTCGTTTTTGCCGGTTCAAAGAAGACCATCTCCTTGGGTCCGGCCTTCTCAAAAGAGATTGGTGTCTGGCCATTCTGGCTGTATTTATTGAAGCTCTCCAGGGAGACTTCGTAGAGCACCCTATCATCATCACTGACAAACTTATACACCGGGCTGCCGGGTTTGCGGTTTTGTCTCAGCGGGGAGATCACATTGCACTTGCCGAGGGTGCTGACGAGGAAGTCTTCGTATTTCATTGCCATCGGATTGTTGAGGGATAAGCTGTTAAACAAGCATATTGAGTATCTCAGTCAGTTCAAATATAATGAAAATTCCGGGGTGGAGTGGGAAGGCAGAGGGTAATCAGCCGGTGGCCGGGGTCACCGGAGAGGTCTGTATTCCTGTTCCCGTTTTTACTGCATTGCAGTTCCCATCTTCACTGCATTTTTGCCACCCGATCACAAATGTTTCAATTCAATTGCTTAACTTCGAGGGAGAATCAGACTGTTTGTCTCTTTGGTTACCGGGTTTGTCGGCAGGAGCTGTTGTTGAGGGGGAATAACAATGGGACTGACGGGGCCGTGCATTAAGTAAACCGGAAGGAATGGAGGATTGTTTCAGTCATGTCTGCGATTGGCAGGAAATATCCCAGGCATCATCCGGAAGTAATGTTTCCTTTTTGTCAATATACATGAGAGTGGTGGGGAATTTTAAGGAGATACCTCAAACAAAACAGATTCACATTAATACTACCTTTACTTAATGAACTGATACAAACTTTAAGGAATGAAGAAATTATTATTACTCTTGTTATTATTGCCGCATCTGTCGTACTCACAAATAAACGTGAAGTTTAAGACTGACCCAAAAGCCAGTTATTATACAATAGTAAGTAAAGCAGAAGCAGCTGGTATTGTATATGATACGTCGGAAAACATATTAATTAAGAAATCTGCAGAGTTTCTTTCACATGACATTGAAAGGGTTTCGGCGAAAAGACCTGTAGTTTCAGCTGTAGAAAATTTTCAGGGCAGCAATATGATAATCATTGCCACCGTAGGCAGGAATCCTTTGATTAATAAATTAGTAGAAGAAAAGAAACTAAATATTGATGCCCTCAAAGGTCAGTGGGAACGATTCATCATAAAAACAATAGAAAAACCATTCCCGGGAGTGAAGCAGGCGCTGGTTATTGTTGGAAGCGACAGGCGTGGAGCTGCCTATGGTGTATTTACTCTTTCGCAAAAAATGGGTGTTTCTCCCTGGTATTGGTGGGCCGATGTTCCGGTTGAGAAACATGATGCAATTTTTGTAGAAAAATGCAATTACATTTCGAGTAGCCCTTCAGTGAAGTACCGTGGTATTTTTATCAATGATGAATCTCCTGCATTCAGAAATTGGGCTAAAGAAAAGTTCGGAGGTATTAATCATAGATGCTATGAAAAAATATTCGAACTGCTTTTAAGAAGCAAAGCCAATTATATATGGCCTTCCATGTGGCTTCCCACTATGTTCTATGTTGATGACCCGTTGAATCCCCAAACAGCCGATGATTACGGAATTGTAACGGGAACATCGCACCATGAACCTATGACAAGAGCACATAACGAATGGGGTGTATCTGATGGCGGTGAGTGGAATTACAAAACCAATAAGGAGAAATTGCAGGAGTTTTGGCGCGGAGGGTTTGAAAGGGTAGGAAATTATGAGACTATAGTTACGGTTGGTATGCGTGGTGATGGTGATGAAGGTATGTCAGAAGAAACGGCGGTTGATCTTTTAAAAACCATTATTAATGACCAGCGCAAAATTATTTCCGATGTAACCGGAAAACCAGCCCAAGAAACACCCCAGCTCTGGGCTATTTATAAAGAAGTGCAGGACTATTACGACAAAGGAATGCGCGTTAACGACGACATCACTGTTCTGTTCAGCGACGATAACTGGGGAAATATTCGTTACCTCCCAAAGAAAGATGAACGTAATTCTTCTTCAAAGTATGGAATGTATTACCATTTCGATTACGTGGGAGCTCCCATATCTTACCGGTGGCTAAACGTAACCCAGATCGAAAGAGTATGGGAACAAATGAAGCTCACCTATGAGCATGGAGTTGATGAAATTTGGATAGCAAATGTCGGCGATATCAAGCCCATGGAATTACCCATTAGTTTTTTTCTGGATTTCGCATGGGATCCCGATGCTATTCAAGCTGAAGATTTGCCAAACTATTATGTAAGCTGGGCGAAGCAACAATTTGGAAACGAACATGCAAAGGAAATTGCCGGAATCCTTTCGCTTTACACTAAATATAATGCGCGCCGAACTCCCGAAATGCTAACTGCTTCTACATATAGTATTGAGAATTACAGAGAAGCTGATCGGATTGTTGAAGAGTACAGGCAACTATTGGAAAAAAGCTCATCGATATATGAACAGCTTTCAGAGGAATATAAATCGTCCTACTATCAGCTGGTTCAGTCCCCTGTCGAAATGTGTGCTAACCTGAACGAAATGTACGTAGCAGCAGGTAAGAACGGATATTATTGTGTTCGAGGAGCTGCCTCTGCTAATTATTATGCCGGTAAAGTAAAAGAGTTGTTTGAAAAAGATGTACAGCTCACGCAAAAATATCATGAACTGGAGGATGGCAAGTGGAATCACATGATGTCGCAAACACATATTGGTTATACGTATTGGAATCACCCACCTTTAAATATGATGCCTGCCGTATCCTATGTACAGGTTCCTGAACCTGCCGAGTTAGGTTATTTTATTGAATATGGTGCAACACCAGGATGGGGTTGGCTCGATGTTGAGGCAGACTGGTCTTTCAGTCAGAAAATGCCGGTTTTCGTCCCTGTTAATAATCAAAATTATTATATCGATATTATTAACCGTGGTCAGGATGAATTACAATATACTATCAGAGGCAGAGAAGATTGGATAAAACTCTCGTCAGAAGCAGGCACCATCCGGTTCAATGAAAAAGTATATGTAAGCATTGATTGGATTAGAGCTCCCAAAGGAGACGTCACGGGAGAAATACTGATTACCGGAGCTGGAAAGGAATATACAGTGCAGGTACCTATTCGCAATGAGATGCCAAAAGTCGCAGGGTTTATCGAAAACGAAGGAGTAGTTGCATTCGAAGCAGATCATTTCACCAGAAAAATTGACAATAAAGAGATTCATTGGACAGTAGTCCCAAACCTAGGACGAACAGGTTCATCACTCATTATTGAACCAGTAACAGTTGAGAGTCAAGCTATATCAGAGAATTCCCCAAGAGTTGAATACGAGTTTACAACTTTCAGCTCAGGTGATTTTAAAGTAGAGGCCTACCTTTCTCCAACGCAGGATTACAAAAGGCAAGGAGGATTGAAATATGCCATTGCCATTGATAACGAGAAGCCTCAAATCATCAATATGAACGAAGGGGAAATAATGCCAGATTATAAATATGCCGATTGGTGGACAAAATCGGTTGGAGACCACATAAAAATAAAGGTTTCATCACATAATGTTGAGGCACCTGGGACACACGTATTAAAGATATGGGCAATTGATCCGGGGATTGTTTTCCAGAGATTTGTGATTAATACGGGAGGGTTAAGACCGAGTTATTTAGGTCCTGTTGAAAGTAATTATGTGAATGTGGAATAAAAACTCCCCATAACAAGCAGTATAGATAATTGCCTCTCCGTGTCGCGATAAATGGGTAACTAAAGAGTCAGTTTTGTGGCTGGTGCCACAGCCTGCTACGGCTCCTGCCGCGGACTACCTCCTGGGGTCCCAGACCTTCACTGTGTCCGGTACGGGGCAGGGCGTGACTCCGCCCGCCAGCTGGCGGACCATCGTCACATTGCCCGCCCGCTCACCTGTTGATTCCTGGCCTCATGAGCCAGCCCGCGCCGCGGACTCAGTTCCGCCGGACGTTAGCTTTAACTTCAACCAGGCGATGATGTTATTAAGAGCAGGGAAGATGTTTGGGAACATAAAACTCTAACTTTGCATATAATAATAAACATATGAACAGGAAATGGCAATAACAATATCAGCTATAACCTTCACAGTATTTACCGTGATTGTAATCATCTTTCAGGCATGTTTCTTCAGGAATGCCTTGCGGATCCAGTGATTCATTACACTCCTTACGATACTTTTGGACCCGGGGCAAATCTAATTCATATAATATTGTAGCCTGAAGGGATAGTTTGTGGCATTACCGGTCTCCATGTTTACATAAAGTAATTGAAAAACACTGTTTTCGTCATTTTGAAGGTACTCAGCACGCACTGGATAAAATCCCTTTTTCAGAGGAAGGATGAATGTTTTTATACTTTCTGTAACGCCGGCACCGTCATGCTCAATTATCAGTTTATCACCCAGGATTAGTCTTGAACAACCATTTGATACAAGTGCGAAAATATAATAACCATCCCCGGGAATCTCAAAGTAACCTTCTGACAGGCAGGCAAAATTAGTTTTGCCAGGGAGCTTGTTGGTATAAAAAAGACTATCAGCAACACCTGCCTGGACCGGTTTAAGACGTTTGAAATCAGGCATTTTATCCCAATTTCCTTCGTAATATGAATACTTCAGGCCACCCTGTTTAGCCTTTTTTGGTTGCGGTACTGAAGGCAATGCTTCACCCAGTTCGAAATTACCTCTCGCTGTTTTGTCGTATTTCCCGCTTGCGGAAAATGCTTTCAGTACTAATTGAGCAGGTCCTGTTACAGCAAACATTGAGTTAGTTACCTTTTCAGATGTCAGATCCGGTTCGGTGCCATCAGTCGTATACCTGAAATCAAGGTTACTGTTTAACACCACTATCGGTGTTGGTTTATCTTTTAATAAAATGCCATTCATCGGATGGAAACTGACAGGGGCATTCGAATAACCTGAATAATTGAATTTTATCCCGTCATACATTGCCTTTAACCTTACGCTGTTATGAGTCTCATTCGGGTATGTAGCCATTTTCCAGTGCAGATTTGCCGGTGTTTTAGTACTCAGAACCGAATCCAGGCGATCTATTCCCTGACTTCTGTAGGATAAATCATTGCCGGCAAGCCATAAAATCTTATCGGGTGGCAGATTTGCCAGTTTCCGGGCTGCCATTTTAATCAGATAATCGTCATTAAACCTGAAAGGAGGATCAGTTGCATAATAGGATTCGAATAACTGAGGTTCAGAGAGCAAAGCATATAACACAAACAAACCACCGTATGAATGTCCATATAGTGAATTGGTACCATTGGTCGGGTATGTCTTGTCAATATATGGGATCAGTTCATTTTTAAAAAATGCCAGGAAATTGTCTGCTCCGCCTGATATTGCTGGCTGAGGAACATGTACCGGTAAAAAATCCCTGTCACGTTGGTTAGCGGAATTGATATATCTGTTCGGAACAGAAACTATGATGGCAGGAGGAACGAAATTTTCTCCTTGAGCCCATTTGTATACAAATGAAAACGGATCCATCGCCCACTCTCCGTCTGTTATATAGATTACTTCATATTTCTCTGCTGATCCGGGCTTCCAGGTATCAGGAAGTAGTACTTTAAGTGACCTTTCTTCTTTCAGGATACTGGAATAAATGGAATCACTCAATACTGATTGATCCTGCGCATTACAATAAATATTCAATATGAATATCAGACTAAATGTCAGAAGCGGGTGAAGAAAGTATTTTTTCATGATGCCAGGTTTATTGGATGAAGGATTAATAAAAGACAGGTTAAAATTATAAATGCTGCCTGATATATAATCGGAATAATGAATACGATTCACTAGTGGGCACTTAAAACCCACTGATTATTAACTGGTTATCTTTAAGTTCTTT
>CAZVLJ010000092.1:0-7630 GCA_964627825.1 uncultured Rikenella sp.
ATGACATAGCAGTCTCTGACGGTAACTTCTTTACTACCATGAGAGCTCTCTGGAACCTTCAGGAGATTACTACTGACGAGGCTATATGCGCCTGGGGTGATGTCGGTATCGCTGACCTGAACACCCAGACATGGAGTCCGAGCAACCCGTTCCTTACGGCACTGTACCAGCGTCTGGCTCTGAGCATCACCTACGCCAATGACTTTATCAACAATGCTCAGCTCTATGGCACAGAGAATGTAGACAGATACGTGGCTGAGGCTCGTTTCCTGAGGGCTCTTGCCTATTACTGGGCAATTGACCTGTTCGGACAGTTCCCCTTTACCACTGAAGAAGATGGTGTGGGCAAGTTCTTCCCGGAGATAGGTACCAGGCAGGAGATATTCTCCTATATAGAGTCTGAGCTTCTGGCTATAGAGAACAGTCTTGGTGCTCCGAGATTTTCATACCCTCAGGCTGACCAGGCTGCTGCATGGATGCTTCTTTCGAGGCTCTACCTCAATGCCGAGGTTTACACCGGAACACCCCGGTGGAGTGATGTGGTAACATACACCGGCAGGGTTATTGGTGCCGGTTACTCACTGGCTTCTGATTACAGGCAGAACTTCAGCGCCGACAATGACGGGCGCAGCAATCCTGAGATGATCTTTGCGTGGGAGCAGGATGGAATGAATGTACAGGGATATGTTGGCACCACCTTTATCATTGAATCATCCAGTGATGCTGAGTATATCAGGGCGGAAGATTTTCACGGTCTGACCTCCAATACCAACTGGAACGGTAACCGTGCAAGGATACAATTCCTTGATGTTATGGTTGACACTATTGCCACCTATGGCAATGTGCCGATACCGGCAAGTGACCCGACCTTTTCTGAGTGTCCTGACCAGAGGGTCTTCCTGAAAATGAAGAAGGACAGGAATATCCCGTCACCTTCAGCCAGCGGCGACTATGGCATAGGCGTTTACAAATTCACTGCACGCAATACAGACAGTTCGCTGCCTGCAAACTATAACACTGCGTATGCATGTACTGATTTCCCGGTCTTCCGTCTGGCTGACGCTTACATGATGAGAGCAGAAGCACTCTTCAGACTCGGCGGGGCAGAGAATATCCAGGCTGCTGTTAATGACATCAACCTTATCAGGCAGCGTGCCTATGGAGATGACAGCGGAAACATAGAAGTTGCAGACCTTACTCTCGATTTCATTATCGATGAGCGCGCTCGCGAGTTCTACTATGAGGCACAGAGACGCACTGACCTGGTTCGCTTCGGCAAATTCACCGGTGGCGATTACCTGTGGCAGTGGAAGGGTGGCGCATATGCCGGCACCAGCACCTCAGAACACCTGAATCTCTTCCCGATACCGGGTGATGAGCTGTCGTCAAATCCGAACTACAACGGTCAGAATAACCCCGGTTATTAATCCTTAAAGCGAAGAAAAATGAAGAAGAATCTATTAATATACCTGATATTCATCGGATTGGCGGGCGTATTCACAGCCTGTGAAGAGGATGGTGACAAGGTCATCATGCTTACCAACCCGGTTGCCCCGACGCTCACCACCATTCCCGATCTTACCCTTGAGAGGAGTAACGGGACACAGATGCTGGAATTTGTCGGTACCCCGGTTGATCCCGGATTCCAGGCTTCAGCCACATATTATCTTGAAGCCTGCGAGGAGGGCACTGATTTCGCTGATCCTGTAATCCTCTGGTCAGGCACACAGTGCAAGTCAATGAAGATTACGGTAAGTGATCTCAATGGCATACTGATTAAAAAGTTTCCGGCTGATGCATCCACACCGCTTGACTTCCGTCTAAGGGCTGTGCTTGTGGTTGACGCCGGCACCGGCGCCCCGGGAACGGGAACCAATCCCTTCTCTTACGCCTCACCCTCAAAAGGTGTTACGGTGGCTCTCTACGGCCTGCCGAGACTTGATCTGATCAACTCAGGCCTGACCCAGAAAATTGAGTCAGCACTTGGAGACGGCAACTATACAGGACTTGTGAAGCTTGACGTGACACAGCCCTTCACATTGCTCGACCCTGATTCTAACACCTCTTACGGTGGAAGCGCAGAGGTTCTTGCCATAAACGGCCCGGCCCTTGCAGCAGAAGCAAGTGGATGGCACAAGCTCACTGTCAATGTCAATGACATGACTTTTGAAATAGCGCCTCACATGATAGGCCTTATAGGATCAGCCACTCCGAATGGGTGGGAGGCACCAGATTCTAAAATGGAATATGATCCTGAAGGTGGATTCTGGCATATTACCCTTGACCTTATTGTGGGTCATGTAAAGTTCAGAATGAATGATGACTGGAACTCAGGCATAAATCTCGGAATTGGAGATGCAGACCATCCTGAGTATACCATCTCAAACCTCTGGAACGATGGTGGCAGTAAGGATATCCCAATAGATGAGGCTGGCAATTACACTGTTAAACTTTTCATCGGGACATCAACTTACAGCTGTACTTTTACCAAAAACTAGTATCAGGATAAAAACAGATCTATGAAAATTAAATCAATCTTCAAAATAATGATGCTCCCTGTGGCAGCGGTGTTTATTCTCACCGATTGCACCAAGGAGACATCCGAGATCAGACTTGATCCCGCACTGGGAACAAACAAGGTATTTAATCTTACATCCAACTCAGCCACTGTGACCGGATTCGTTGTGGCTGAAGGTGACGGTTTCACCGAGAGGGGTATATGCTATGACGTTGCACCCGCACCCACGGTTGACAAGTCCAAAGCACTCTATACCGGTGCGCTGACAAATGCCGCCTATGATGTGACTCTCACGGGCCTGTCATATGCTACCACATACTATGCGCGTTCCTATGCAACGGGACCGGAAGGAACTGTCTACGGTAAGGAGATCACCTTTACAACGAAACCTGTAGTGCCAACACTTACTACACTCGCGATTACTGAAATAACGGGTAACTCGGCATCGGGTGGCGGTTCCGTCACTGTTGCCGGAGGAGCGGATGTCACTGCCCGCGGTGTATGCTGGAGTCTCACAGATCCACCAACAATCGATGACAGCAAAACAACCAACGACGAAGGCATGGGCGACTTCACGAGTGAACTGACGGAACTCCTTGGAAATCAGACCTATTATGTAAGGGCATATGCAACCAACAGTGCAGGCACAGGGTACGGTCCTACCGTCTCTTTCAAGACTGAGATAGACTTCCCGGCAGTAACAACCGCAGCAGTTACACAGATAACAAAGACTTCAGCAGTGTCAGGTGGCGATGTTACTTATGACGGAGGCGCAACGATAACTGCAAGAGGTCTCTGCTGGAGTACTGACCCGGACCCCGATCTTACCGATAATGTTATTCCGGGAGGGGAAGGCGCCGGAGTATTCGTGAGCAACCTGACGGACCTTGATCTCAACACCGAATACCATGTGCGTGCCTATGCAACTAACAGCAAGGGTACTGTCTTCGGAAGCGACGTTACATTCAAGACACTGGCAGATATCAATAAGTTCTGGGTGGTTGGAACCTACAACGGCTGGGATAACAGCGATAACGCTGAATTTATTATTTCTACCGCCACGAATCCTGAGGCTGAGGGATATGTTTATTTCTCTGCTGCAGGTGCGTTCAAACTCGCTACCGATCACAGCTGGGATGATGCACACACATTCGGTGATGACGGATCAGGCGGATTGACAAATCCAGGCAGTGACATAACCGCTCCGGCAGGTTACCTGAAGATCAAGGCGAACATTACCGACATGACCTATTCGGTTGTCTCTACTACCTGGGGAGTGATTGGCGATCTCAACGGATGGGAAGGCCAGGTGCCTCTGACATATGATCCGGCACTGCGCATCTGGAAAGGCGGCTTGAATATGCCTGCTGGAGGAGGATGGAAGTTCCGGGCCAATGACAGCTGGGATTACAATTACGGTGCGCCTGCAGGAAGCAATAATCTAGTGGCCGGTGGTGACAACATTGTCACTGACGTTGAGGATGACTATGCTATCACTCTTGACCTGAGCCATCCGAATGATTATACATATCGTGCCGACAGATGGGGCATCGTAGGAAGTGCAACAGGCAGCTGGGATGTAGACCAGAACATGTCATGGGACAATGTTAACGGAGTCTTCACCGCTACCCTTGACCTGGTGGCTGGCGAGATCAAGTTCAGGGCCAATGATGGCTGGGACTATAACTTTGGCGGAGATCTGGGGGCTCTCGTCCCGGGTGGAGCCAATATACCGATTGCCGAGGATGGTAACTACACAATCATATTCGATCCCTGGGCACTGGTTGCAACAGTGACCAAGAACTGAGCGGAATAGTTCCCCATGTTACGGCAACGGCCGTAGCGTTCTTTAAAATCAAAAACCTCTTCTGTGACAGGAAGAGGTTTTTGATTATATTTAAAAACTATCACTATTTCAATAGGTAACAATGAGAGCAAAGCTTCCGGTATTCATAATGATCCTGGCAGGGTGGAGCCTGGCCGCCCCGGCGCAGGTGGTAACTGCTGACCCCGTCTTCCCGATGGCCTCGGGCCCCGTGGTGATAACCTTCCATGCTGACAGGGGTGACATGGGGATGAAGGACTACACAGGTGACGATGTATACGCCTATACAGGGCTGATCACGAGCCTTAGTACCGGCCCCTCTAACTGGAAGTATGTGGTCTCAGGTGTTTGGAGTGTAGACTATCCTCCACCTGACAAGGTGAAGATGACAAGGACGGGTGCCAATACCTACACCCTGACAATAACGCCTTCGATACGCGAGTGGTACGCAGTTCCCGCTGAGGAGCAGATACTGCAGATGGCTTTCGTTTTCCGCAACGGGAACGCCTCACGGACCGGACGTGATGTTGGCGGACTGGATATTTTCTACGATGTCAGCCAGGAGGCAGCCTTTGAGGTCAGGCTTCTGCAGCCTGACCTCTATACCTCACTGGTGGATCCCGGACAGGAAATCACCATTGAAGCATCAGCCTCGGTATGCGATTCTATCATCCTTTACCAGAACGGAACACAACTGGTGAAGGTAACAGAGACAACACTCTCCCACACTATCACCGCTGCCACGTCAGGAAGCTTCAAGCTGCTGGCAAAGGCATGGCACAGCAACATCATGAAGGCAGACTCAGCCTGCTACTTCATCCGCTCTGCCACAGTAACGGAATCAGTGCCGGCAGGACTGAAACCGGGGGTGAACATTACCGGTGATAACTCTGCCTCTTTCCTGCTCTATGCTCCCTACAAGAGCAATGTCTTTGTGTTGGGCGACTTCAACAACTGGGTTCACAGCAGCGAGGGATTCATGAAGAGGAGCCCTGACGGCAACTGGTACTGGCTTGAGGTGACAGGGATTGATCCGGATGAAGAGTACGGCTTCCAGTACCTGATAGATGAGACGTTGAGGATCCCTGACCCATATGCCACCAAGGTGCTTGACCCGTGGAACGACAAATACATTGATGAGGAGACCTATCCCAATCTAAAGCCCTACCCTGAAGGACTGGCAGATAACCTTGTCTCAGTCTTTCAGATCCGGCCGCCGGAATATACCTGGAAAAACAACAGCTTTACGGCTCCGGAAAGGGATACCTTGATTATCTACGAGATGCTGGTTCGTGATTTTGTGGAGAAACATGCCTTCAAAACTGTCCGTGACACTCTTGACTACCTTAAACGTCTCGGTGTAAACGCTATCGAACTGATGCCGGTGAATGAGTTTGAGGGAAACAGCAGCTGGGGATATAATCCCTCAATGTATTTCGCGGTTGACAAGTATTACGGTACTGCCAATGACCTGAAGGAACTGATAGACTCGTGCCATGGAAGGGGAATAGCTGTTATAATGGATCTTGTGCTAAACCATGCTTACGGAACCAACCCGCTGGTGCGAATGTACTGGAACAGTATCACAAACAAGCCTGCTTCAAACAATCCCTGGTTCAATGTTGAAGCTCCTCACCAGGCTTTCAGGGACTGGGGATACGATTTTAACCATGAGAGCACTGCCACCAGGGCTTTTGTTGACAGCGTATGCCATTACTGGATCAATGAATTCAGGGTTGACGGATTCAGGTTTGACTTTACCAAAGGCTTTACGAATAAACTAACTGAATATGACTGGACTCCCACCGGAGCTGCGGCATATGATGCTTCAAGGATAGCCATTCTCAACAGAATAGGGAGTAAGATCCGCTCTTATAAGCCTGATGCAATTCTAATACTTGAGCATTTTACAGACAACAACGAGGAGAAGGAACTGGCTGCAAACGATTTTCTGTTATGGGGTGATGGCAAATGGAAGTATCAGGATGCTTCCACCGGCAGGTCCTCAGATCTTACTGAGACTTCATGGAAATCTCTGGGGTGGGACCGGCCGGGACTGTTAGATTACATGGAGAGCCATGACCAGGAGAGGATCATGTACCTTAATCTGACCGAGGGGCGTGCTGACGGAGGATATAATATAAAGGATTTCAACACGGCCATTAAGCGGGTAAAACTTACTGCCACTTTCTTCCTGACGATACCAGGTCCGAAGATGCTCTGGCAGTTCCAGGAACTGGGGTATGACGTCATCCTCGGAGAAGGCTATCAGAGGATTGAGGAGAAGCCAATCAGGTGGGAATATTATACCGTGCCAGTGAGGAAGAATCTCTTTGACAACTTCGCCGCGCTGATAGAACTGAGAAAGAAGAATCCGGCTTTCTCTTCGGATAACTTTACACTCTACCAGAGCGGGATGACCAAAAGGCTGAACATTGTTCACCCGGATATGGATGTGGTGGTTTTAGGCAACTTTGACTTTTTTCCCCGCACTATTGATCCGAATTTCACACGTACCGGTACCTGGTATGAGTTTTTCCGGGGTACGGCCATCGATGTCAGCTCCGCTAATCAGAACACTCCTCTCTCGCTCCTGCAGGGAGAATACCGGCTATATACGTCGAAACAGGTCTCCAGGCCATCATTTTTACTGGGTGTGGAGCAGCCGGTAGCAGATCAGGGTGAAGACGGACTGTTTGAGGTTTTTCCGAATCCATTTTCGGACCGTGCCACGGTGCTGCTGAATGATGAGGATGGTTCAAAAGCATATACCCTGGAACTGTTCTCCGCCTCCGGTGCCTTGATACGCACTATGTCAATACCTCCAGGAATGAGCAGGGTTGACCTCGACGGTGACGACCTGCCGAAGGGTGTTTATTATGTAAGGGTTACCTCGGGCAGAGAGTCTTTGTCGAGGAAGGTAGTAAGGTATTAGCCATCTTGTACAATTCTTGATGCCCTACAGGCATCTTTGGTTTGAGTGCTTATCTTGTACAATTCTTGATGCTCTACGAGCATCTTACCTGTTGCTGATCAGGCTTGTACAATTCCTGATGCCCTACAGGCATCTTTGGTTTGGGTGCTTATCTTGTACAATTCTTGATGCTCTACGAGCATCTTACCTGTTGCTGATCAGGCTTGTACAATTCTTGATGCCCTACAGGCAAATCTTTGTCGCATGTGATTAAGCTTTGTAGAACGGATAACCTCGACCATCTAATCCCCGTAGGGGATAAAGAATTGGTGTGCCGGGCATGTAATAGACCCAAAGGGTGAGGTTGAGGTAA
>CAZVLJ010000093.1:0-7502 GCA_964627825.1 uncultured Rikenella sp.
GCTGTTTGTTTATATTTGCCCTGCCTAAGGGTAACCAAAAATACAATAAAAGTTGAAACCACTGAAACTGCCTCCCTGTTCACTCCGCATAAAAGAGGGTCCGGGCAACCGACTTATCTATGATCCGCTGAGAAGGAAATATGTGGCGCTAACTCCGGAAGAGTGGGTGAGACAGCATTTTGTCAATTACCTTACCGGCTGGCTCGGTTACCCTCCCGGTCTTATACGCATTGAGGCAGCCTTCACCCTTCATTCTATGGTTCGCAGGGCTGACATCCTGGTGCATGACAGGTCAGGCGAGCCGGTACTGATCGTGGAGTGCAAGGCTCCACAGGTGAAGATCACCCAGGAGGTCTTTGACCAGGTGATCAACTACAACTTCAGCTACGGCGTCAGATACCTGGTTGTCACAAATGGCATTACGCACTTCGCGGGTAAGACGGATATCGCAAAGCGAAGCTTCGAGCTGCTGGACAGGATACCCGATTATGAAACCATCACAAGCGCGGAGCAATGACAAATGTTACCTGCGCGGTGATCCGCAATGAGGAGGGACTGGTTCTGGCTGTCCGGCGCGGACCGGGGATGGGCAATGCCGGAAAATGGGAGTTCCCCGGGGGGAAGACCAGGGCGGGAGAGGATCATGAGGAGTGCATCATCAGGGAGATAGATGAGGAGCTGGGGATTGATATTGTCATCTGCGGCAGGCTGGAGGCTGTGGAACATGATTACGGCAAAAAACAGATCAGGCTCATCCCTTTTATTTGCGACACCCTTGCGTCAAAGCCTCTCCTCCGCGAACATGATCAGTACAGGTGGTTGGAGCCTGACGGGCTGACGACACTAGACATGACGGCGGCTGACATACCTGTCGCCCTTCAGTATATGGCTCAAAACAAGTGTATTCAGGTCAGGGAGACGGAGGAGGATGCAGTGCGGGTGACGGCAGAAGCAGGTGAAGAGCTGGCAAGAATGATGGGCAGGGTAACCAGCGTGGAGGAGATAACCATGGTGGCACAGTCTGCTGTGAAAGACAGTACCCTGCTGTCACAGCTTGTAACCCTCTGCTCGAGCACTGAGAACAGAGTAGGATTCATGTCGGCATGGGCCCTGTCAAAAGTTGTTGATGTTGATCCGAAGGCACTGGCACCATTACTGCTGCCAATTATTGACGCCCTGCCCGATGCACCCAATGAGAGCGTGCAGAGGTCGCTCATGAGAGTGCTGATGAAAAGCAACATTAATGATATACCCCGTGCGCACCACGCCAGACTGATAGACTATTGCCTGACGGTAATGAGGGACAGAAACCAGCCTGTGGCACCCAAAGCATATGGTATGGAGATACTTGCATCGTTCTGCTCTCTGTACCCTGAGTTGGTGAATGAGGTTATGGGTGCAGTGCAGCTTTTTATCAATGATGCTTCAGGGGGGATGAAGGCAGCAGGACGGAAGGT
The DNA here is from genome assembly GCA_964627825.1 of uncultured Rikenella sp. Taxonomy (GTDB): domain Bacteria; phylum Bacteroidota; class Bacteroidia; order Bacteroidales; family VadinHA17; genus SR-FBR-E99. The sequence goes on from CAZVLJ010000093.1 coordinate 1,458, forward strand.
GATGCAGAGACTAGGCAATAGGCAATAGGCAATAGGCATTAGGCAAGAGGCAAGAGTGTTTACATAATTCATTCAGAGAATGCATTGAAGGTATATTTTTCCCTACTGCCTCTTGCCTACTGCCTCTTGCCTGATTTTACCGTCTTCCTGATCCATTTGGTGATCAGGTCCATTGCTGCGGGGGAGAAGGTCTCCTCAATCTTCGGGTATTCAGTGGTCAATCCTGTTCCGGCAGTCTGGAAGAGATGGTTCAATCCCGGCAGGGCTACCGTTTTTACTTTACGGTTGCCGCCTCTGCGCACCGCATTCTTTATCGCCGGCAGGTTCTGCTTATGATTGACCTGGAAATCTTTTTCGCCGTTCAGTGCCAGAACAGGGCATCGAACGTTGCTCCAATACAGGGCCGGATCTGCCGAAAGGAAATATTTCCACCACGCATTGTTGGTCTGTATCAGGCCCTGTGTGAAGTCGGTCATACGCTGCGCGCGTTCTTCAGGGGCCAGTCCCATGGTATCAAGCTCCCCGTTGTACCATTCCATAGCCTTCTTCGCCGCAGTGCGCTGGTCTTCACTATCCATCACAATCCTGAAGAGGTTCCTCAGCATGTGAAGCTGTGTCTCAAGGTCCTCCTGCGGCATCTCTGATACCGTGAAGAAGTCGATGTTCTGCTGTATGATTGCATCATATCCTGTCACACCCGGACCAGCCAGTGAGATGACGAATGCTATGTTCGCATTGCGCGAAGCAACGATAGGGGCTATCAGTCCTCCCTCGCTGTGGCCGGCGAGACCGATCTTCTTTTTGTCAATCTCGGCCCGTTGCATGAGATAATTCACTGCTGCCTCAGCATCATCGGCGAAGCTCATGGTAGTGGCTTCGGTCAGGCGGCCCTTTGATCCGCCCACACCCCTGTCATCATACCGTAGCACTGCGATACCGTTCCTGGTCAGGTGGTCAGCCAGCACCTTGAAGGGCTTGTGCATGAAGATGGTCTCATCACGGTCCTGCTGACCCGAGCCCGTGATAAGCACCACAGCAGGGAAAGGCCCTTCGCCCTGCGGCAGCGTCAGGGTTCCTGCCAGACTGAAGTTCTCAACGGTGTTCATGAAAGTGACCTCTTCCTCGCGATAGGGATATGGCGGCATTGTCTCCTGCGGCCTGTTGTACACAATCGGTTTTGCCCCCTTCTTCAGAGAAAGACCATATTCCCGCCCCAGCTGTGTCCACCTGCCTGTAATGATTGAGTCATTGGTGAAACCTCCGCGAAAACTCCCCCTGACCATTGGAATGTCCAACATGAGGGTGTCATCATCCAGGGTGACCCTTCCGCAGGGGATGCCCTTTACACCCTGATCAGGCGAGTCCATTGAGGCTTTGACAGTATCAGCCTCAGTCATGGCGAAGTGGATCACAAGCTGTAGCTCACCGGCAGCTGTCTTCATTATGCCTGACCAGGAGCCTTCAATATCTTCAGGGCTGCGTTGTCCTGCAGCTGTAGCGGAAATGATAAAAACCGCCAGGAGTGAAATAAAAATTCTCTTCATGACATCATAGTATGTGACCCCCAAAATTAGCCATTTCTGGTTATCTTTGACGGATTATTTGAACCTGATGAAGAGAGTTGATACCCGGGGACTGACCTGCCCGGCACCCCTGATAAAAACGAGGCAGGGACTGAACGAGGCATCTGCCGGAGAGGATGTTGAGATATTGATAGATAATCCCACCTCGTTCAGTAACGTGAAGAGGTACCTGTCAGATAACAGGCTTCCCTACACTGTCCGCGAGGAGGGAAGCCTTGCCATTGTGACCGTCAGGAGAGGCGAAAAGACCGAGCTGAGCGTAAATGAAACGGAATATTGCACAACAGGCTCTGAGGAGCCGGCACCGAAAGTCAGAAAAACGGTGGTGGCAGTCAGCTCAGAAAGGATGGGCAGCGGTGATGATGTTCTCGGGACGAAGCTGATGGTCTCTTTCTTCAGAACCCTGGTGATGCTTGAGCCGCCACCTGCAGCAGTGGTCTTCTACAATGCGGGAGTCAAGCTGGCAATGGACGACTCTCCGGCACTGGATCATATCCGGGAACTCTCGGGAAAAGGAGCCGCTATTTACCTTTGCACTACCTGCATCAACCACTTCGGTATCAGGGACCGCCTGCCAACAGGGAGTTTTAGTGATATGTATCAGATAGTTAACATATTAAGGGATGCTGATCATATTCTCTGCCCGTAACACCTGCCGGGAGGAACAGTTGAACTGATCCGCCAGTATTTTACTCCAGGGTATGACTTTCAATGATAGCAGCCTGATCATTTTTTAACAGAGGAAAACAAAATGTCATTTGATCTTCTTACAACGGTAGAGACGGGAGGATGTTCGGCCAAGATACCTCCCCGTCAGCTCGAGGAGCTGCTGAAAGACCTGCCTTTGCCGGCTGATCCCCGAATACTTGTTGATATTTCAACTCATGATGATGCCGGGGTCTATAAGATCAATGACGAGACTGCCCTGGTTTTTACAACTGACTTCTTCCCACCGGTGGTAAGCGATGGCTATGATTTTGGCCTTATTGCTGCAACAAATTCAATAAGTGATATTTATGCCATGGGCGCAACACCGCTGGTGGCGCTCAATATCATGATGTTTCCTTCTTCCCGGATTCCCATGGAGGTTTACAGGGAGATACTCAGGGGAGGCAATGACAAGGCGAAGGAGGCAGGGGTAAGCATCATCGGTGGTCATACTATTGATGATTATACCCCAAAATACGGCCTGGCCGTTATCGGCACCGTCCATCCTGACAGGGTCATTACCAATGCCGGGGTGAGGGAAGGGGATCATCTCATCCTTACCAAACCGGTGGGCACGGGGATCATCCTGGCCGGTCACCGGCTGAAGATGACCACACCGGACCAGCTTGCCGCGGCGGTGCTGACAATGAGGCAGCTCAACAATCGTGGGGCGGAGCTGATGAGCAGGTACGGTATCAGGGGCGCCACAGACATCACCGGGTTCGGGCTGGCGGGCCATGCCCTGAAGATGGCACGTGCCTCAGGCGTCACAATCGAGCTTGATATGAAGAGCGTTCCCCTGCTTGACGGCACCTACAGCCTGGCAGAACAGGGATGCATCCCCGGGGCCGCCTTTCGCAACCTTGATTACACTGAGGGGGAGACTCTCCGTGCTGACGGGCTCGATTACACCCTGAAGATGATTGCCCATGATGCACAGACATCTGGCGGGCTGCTGATGGCTGTGGCGCCGGAGAGGAGTGATAAGATGCTTCGTGATCTTCACTCCCCGGGCCACCCGGAAGCTGCAGTTATAGGTAAAGCCGTCAGGAGGCGGGAGGCATCGCTGATCCTTGCCTGACCTGTGACCGGGAACTGTTAATTCAGTCTTTTACCATTGGATTTTATGTGCGTCCGCATCTGCCATGCAACCTAATGAATCGCTGATCCTTACCGCTGAGCTGCATGCGTATCCACCTGAACAATTATTCCGGCAATGAGAAGATAAACTCCACGCCTCCACCGGGACGAGTACGGACAGAGATCTCACCCTTATGCAGCAGGATTGCATTTTTAACAATAGCAAGCCCCAGTCCGGTTCCGCCGCTCTTGCGTGAACGCCCGTCATCAATCCTGTAAAACCGCTCGAAGATCCTTGCCTGGTGCTCTTCAGGGATACCTATGCCATTGTCTGCGAAGGAGAAGGTCCGGAAGCCGGGCTCCCCGGGAATAGACCTGATTGTGACGGTAACATTTTCACCGGCGTAGGTAATAGCATTCTCCAACAGGTTCTGGAAGACTGAGACGATCAGTGACCTGTTGCCGTTGACAATGGCGTCTGGCTCAACAGCTATCTCAACCTTCATCTGTTTCCTGGTAAGGTCAGTCATCAGATTATCACGCACCTCCTTCATTACCGCTGCAACATCAAACTCTTCATACGGGAACTGACTGCCCGTTTCATCAAGTTTGTTAAGCGTCACAATGTCATTGATCAGGTCTGTCAGCCGTGTCGATTGTGCCAGGGCCTTGTCCAGGAAATGGTTTCTCTTCTCCTCATCAAGCTCCTTGTTTACCAGAAGGGTCTCGAGGTACCCTCTCACCGAGGCAATAGGGGTCTTGAGTTCATGGGCTATATTGGAGGTCATCTGCTGACGCATAGCCTTGCTCTGCTCAGTCTGCGTGATGTCAGTGATGACTATCTCGAAACTGTCATCATTGAAGAGTATACACCTGACGGCAAAATGCCTGCCTCCCTTTTCCATCCGCAACTCTGTTGATGGATTCTCCAGTTTTCGTGCAGGATTGTTCTGGTTGGAATCAAGGAATGATTTGATACCGCCAAACAGGGGATGGTCAATAAATCCTCCGGCAGTGAGTGAGTGCTCGCCGGTCAGGGCGTTGAGGAAGACAATGAAATGGCTGTTAGACAACTCTTCCGTCCGGTCTGCAGAGAAGAATGCCACACCCTCATTCAGCACATGAAGGTGCCTGAAGAGCTTCTCCTTGTGAAGCTTCAGTTCTGCCGTGTTACGGGCAAGGTTGTTATATATCCTGACTATTTCCTTGCCTGTCTCCCCAACCTCATTCTTTGGAAAGATTATCGACGGGTCATTCCCTTCGCCGCGGCGCATTCTGGCTGCAAAGTCGCGCAGCATAGTAATGCTTTTTCCCATCCTGCGTGTGACGGCTGCAAGAAGGGCCCAGATGCCGGCAAATACCACGGCCATGAAGAGCAGGAAGACCTTTTCCCGCTTCAGAAATCCCGTGATGTTTATGTTGTATTCCTCAGCCAGCCTGATGTAATGGGTGTTGTAGTACCTCGAGAGGTAGTAATAGTCCTTGCCTGTGGATTCGGAGTGGCGCACAGCAGTACCGTAGGGTGAGTAGAGTGACTTGCCCACTTCGGGCCTGGTCAGGTGGTTCTCCATAGCTGACCATTCGTCCACGGAGCTGTCATAAAGGATGGTTCCGTCAATGGCAATGACGGTGATGCGCAGGTCGGGTACGGGTATCAGATTGAAGATCGAGTCTATCAGGCGGTAGTTCCCCGTTTCGCTGAGCAAATTGACCCTCATGTAGTTGTCGACCAGCTGGGTCATGTCATTCAACCTGCCGTCGAGCGCGGCCATCCTTATCTCTTTCTCCCGGTGGTACTGGAATGCCAGGATGAGCACCGTGAAGAGCAGGAAGATGCCGAAATAGTAGAGGAAGAGTCTGCGTCTGAAGCTTATTTGTTGTGTCATGAGAATCATTTTTATTCACCTAAATAGTAACCATAGCCAGATTTATTCCTTATCATGTTCCCCCTGTCACCCAGCTTCTTACGGATACGGGCAATGGTGACATCCACGGTACGGTCAGTGACTATCACGTCATCACCCCATACACGTGCCAGTATCTCATGTCTGGGAAAGATCCTGCCTTCATTGCGGATGAGAAGGGAGAGGATATCATATTCCTTGCGGGTCAACTGAAGGGGTTTGCCCTCAGAGAGGATAAGGTTGTTATCAGTGTCAACCATGAAGGAGCCGGCGGCGGTCTCCATGGTCACCCGCGACGGGGCTGAGCGGCGCAGGATAGCTTTTACCCTTGCCATCAGCTCCCTGACACTGAAAGGCTTGGCCAGGTAATCGTCAGCCCCGAGATTGAAGCCGGTGATCCTGTCATTTTCAGTATCCCTGGCTGTGAGGAAGATAATAGGGGTGGAGAGATCCATCTCCTTCCTGATCTTCTCAGCCAGGCGGAAGCCTGATACCTGCCCCATCATCACATCGAGGATGAAGAGGTCATAGGTGTGCAGGTTTTTCCGCATTGCCTCCTCGGCGGAGAGGCATGTGTCAACAGTGTATCCTTCACCCTCAAGGTTGAATGAGAGGATCTCGAGGATGGGTTCCTCGTCATCAACAGCCAGTATTTTGCGTTTCTCGTTCATACAATTCTTGATGGCCTACGGCCATCTGTCAATTAACGTCCTGTATTACAATGCTTTATGGCCTACGACCATCCACAATTCTTGATGGTCTACGACCAT
>CAZVLJ010000094.1:0-7182 GCA_964627825.1 uncultured Rikenella sp.
GTTAACAGACTTAAGCACGGTGATCATATTGCTTTTGAAATAATCTATAGATTATATTACAAAAGACTGCTATTTTTTGCGAGGTCATATGTTTTAGATCAAGATGATACTAACGACTTATTACAGAATGTATTCACCAAACTATGGGTAAATCGCAGCAGTTTAAAGGATACAACTAACTTACAAGCTTGGCTTTTCACAGTCACAAAGAATGAAACCCTTGCATTATTAAAAAAAATCAAAGTAAGGAATGAGTATAAGCTTAGTCATTCTAATAAGCTCCTCGATTTAAACTACACTGCTTTGCAGCACATAGATTACTCTGGGATTGAAATTACCGAGATGATTGATATCATACATGAAGCTTTATTAACATTAACCCCTAATTGTAAAAGAGCTTTTGAGTGCAGTAGATTCCAAAGGATGCATAATCATGAAATTGCGAAAGAGATGGGTTTATCTGTTAAGACAGTAGAAGCATACATTACCAAAGCGCTTAAAGTAATTCGGTTATCACTTTCTGACTATTTACATATCATAATACTACTAAGTATTATTTTTTAACGAAGAGTTAGGGTTTTCCATGCTTTAGCGATTATAATAACAAATGATTCATGAATAATTATGGATGAAAAGAGGCTGTTGCTTTTTATGCAAGACAGATTATCAGAGCAAGATAGAAATGAAGTTCTTGATTGGGTTGAAACCTCTGATGAGAATAGGAATAGGTATGTTATTCTAAAAAATATTTGGATGTTATCTGGAATCTTGGCAGAAGATCAATTTGAAACATCAGAATTAATAAGAAACAAGGTTAATGAAATAACTCAAAGGGCACACAGATACAGGCATTTAGATATTTTAAGATTTGCTGCTGCTATCATCGCGATAGTGACTATCACTGGATTAGCGAGTTACTTCCTTTTAGAACTTAGATATAAAACTGCATATAATACAACTCAAAAAATAGTCACACCACCAGGACAAAGAACAGAAATTGAAATGTCTGATGGGACAAAGATATCTCTCAATTCTGGAACAACTTTAGAATTTCCAATGGACTGGTCTTCGAAAAGGAGAAATTTAAGATTATCTGGAGAAGCTTTATTTCAAGTCACTTCTGATATAAATAGACCCTTCATCGTAACAATAAATGACATCAATGTGGTTGCAACAGGCACATGTTTTAATATAAACCATAAACCAAAATTAAACACCGTGGATATCACACTCATTGACGGTACTCTTGGTATAATCGCCAAAGATGGAAGCCAACTTGCAAGTCTTAGTCCAAATCAAAATGCACACATAAGTTTAACTAATGATAGTTTGTTGCTAACCAGTGTGGATCCAGGTTTTTATACATCATGGAAAGATGGACAAATTGCATTTACAAATAGGAGGTTAGAAGACATCGCAATAGACTTAGAACGGTGGTTTAATGTCGAGATACAATTTGCCAACCCTAACAGTAAGGATATTCATTATTCTGGAACACTCTTAAAGAATAAACCAATAGATCAAGTACTAGAAATCCTTAGACTAACCTCAAATTTCACATATGACATTCAAATAAAAAGCGATAAATCAAGTGTAATAACAATTAAATGAAGTGCCTATGACATAAAAAAGAAAGAGGTCAAAGGATTATGCGACAATCATTTGACCTCAAAAAAAATGTGACGGCTACTGATTGTAGCCAACGAACTCCGTTTTGTAAAAAAGGAATTGTTAAATCACAAAAACAAAATTATGAAGAATCCGCTTAAACTACTCCAATGCAGAGCGATTAAAATTGTTTTGACAATGAAAGTGTTCCTACTCATTTGTGTTTTAAATGTTGCTGCTGCTGTGCACAGTATGGCGCAGGTAAACATTACAATTAATCTGGAGGAGGCTAATATTGAATCAGCCTTATCTCAGATTGAGAGAGAAACTAACCTATTCTTCTTTTATAAAAGTGAAGAATTATCACGTTTGGGAAGAATTTCTCATAATTTTAAGAATGAACCAATTAGTCAGGTACTAGATAGACTATTGTTGAAATCAGGACTAACCTATAAGATTATTGATGAGTATATCGCAATATTGCCAGAGAATATTGGTAATAAAGATGCACAACAAATAAAAACCATATCTGGTATTGTAAAAGACTCAAGTGGAGAGCCAATGCCCGGTGTATCTGTTGTAATTAAGAGCCGTCCCAATGTTGGGGTATTAACAGATTCTGACGGACGGTTTACCATAAATGCTGAAATAGGTGAAATATTACAATTTTCGTTTATTGGCATGAAGAATATTGAAGTCCTACTGAGAAGCGCAGAAATACTGAACGTAGAGATGGAAGAGGAGATAATAGGGCTCGACGATGTAATTGTAGTAGCATATGGTACTATTAAGCGTGAATCATATACAGGGTCAGCTAGTGTTGTATCGGCCGAAAAGATAAATGAACGACCTTTATCATCATTTTCAGAAGCACTACAATATAATTCTACAGGATTAATTGTGAATACATCAGGAATGCCTGGTGCAATGCCAACAATAAGAGTAAGGGGAGTTGGTTCAATGAACGCATCAAATGATCCTCTTTACGTAATTGATGGCATACCTTCAGACATGTCGGAGATATCACAATTATCAAATATTACTTCAGATCCAATGACCAGTCTGAATCCCAACGATATTGAATCCATTACGGTTTTAAAAGATGCTGCTGCCGCATCTCTGTATGGCTCACGTGCAGCAAATGGAGTTATTATAATAACTACAAAGCAGGGGAAGGAAGGTAAGACAAAATTTGAACTTGATGCCATACACGGTATTTCCGAACTATCATATTTCCCGGATGTATGTAATAAAGATGAGTATGTTAATATCTGGGTCACCTCTGAACTGCATAGTATTATGCGTGCAAAAGCCATATCAGATGGTGTGGATCCATATCAGCATATTCTTGAATCGTATAATGATCCCGTTTTATATGAGACATATTTAGCCACTGCTCGGTCCAGATTTAATAACGCATTTAAGATTGAGGGTAACCAATATGATTTCTGGGGAGACGGATATAATATGTATCCTGACACCGATTGGAGGAACGAAGTCTCAAAAATTGGGAAAACGGATAAAATAAACTTTTCAGCTTCTGGAGGTGACAGACGGTTAACATATTTTGCTTCTGGGGAGTATTACGATATCCAGTCGCCAATAAAAGGGGCTAGCTTAAGAAGGTATTCGGGCCGGTCTAACCTGACCACAAAAGTCAATGATCTGTTTTGGTTTGGTGTGAACATTAATTTATCCTACACAGATCAGAGCGGCCCACAAACTGGTGCTATGTATGCTAATCCTGTGAGAACTGCTGCTTATCTTCCGCCTGTAATACCAGTTTATAATTCTGACGGGTCCTTTAATGCAAGCTTCCCATACAATGTCCTAAGTAGCTACAATCCTGTAGCGATTATTGACGCAGCAGATTTTGAGACTATTACCCACCGTCAAATAAGTAGTGCTTGGGCACAATTTAATATAACAGATGATTTGTTTTTTAAGACCACTTTTGGTTATGATGTACGTCAGATTGATGAGGGAAGGTGGTATCCCCCTGGTATTGCCTCCGGTAAAGCCACTAATGGCGGTAAGTTTGAGTATTTTAGTAATAGACGCCGTGTTACATCTTCGAATATCATAAACTATGCGAAATCATTTGGAAGCAAAAACAATATCAATCTACTAGGCGGTTATGAAATCGAACATACGCATACTAAATATTTCGGTGGCGAGGCAGCAAATTATCAGACTTCATTTACCCCGGAGCTAACAGCAGGTTCAGTTATTCAAGCCTTGTCTGGTTCAAAAACAGATGACGCATTGATGTCATTTATTGGAAAGGCTGAGTATAATTTTGATCACAGGTTTTATGCTGCTTTCAGCTATAGACGTGATGGTTCATCAAGATTTTCGAGAGAAAGCAGGTGGGGTAATTTCTATTCCGTTTCGACTGCATGGAGAGTCTCTAAAGAAAAATTCTTGGAGGATCTTAAATGGATAAGCGATGCTAAGATCAGATTTAGTTACGGTGTTAATGGCACACTTCCCAATGGTTTATACGATTATATAGGCAACTATGTTTTTGGTCAGGATTATAATGGGCTATCAGGGGCATCAGTAACAAATGTAGAAAACTTAAATCTAAGTTGGGAGAGGAGTAAGAACACCAACTTTGGCATTGATTTAGGATTATGGGATGGGAGGATTTTTCTTATAGCTGACTATTTTGATCGTTTCTCGGATGGACTTCTTCTGGATCGGGAGTTATCTAGAGTATCAGGTTATACTACTGCTACAGTGAATTTGGGGTCTATGCGAAACCGAGGTTTTGAATTCACTCTAAATTCAACACCGATAGAGACGAGATCCTTCTCATGGGATATTTCTTTTAATTTGTCGACATTATTAAATACAATTGAAAACTTGCCAACCGACAATGTTACAGCCCAACAAATTGATAGGCAAGGTTATACTCAGCAATCATGGTATCTGCCTGAATGGGCTGGTATTGATAAGGCAACAGGTGAACCAATGTGGTATCACGTTGATGGCGCATCAGGTGAAAGAACACTTACCAAAAGTATTGACGATGCAACACGTCAGATTTTCGGAAATTCAATGCCTCATTATTATGGGAGTGTTAATTCCCTATTAAAATATCGAAATTTTGATTTAAGTCTTTTGTTGTCGTATGCTCTGGATTTCAATGTGCTTGACTATGACGGTGCTTTAAATACACAAGATGACGGCTATTCTAGGCAACGTAATAAGGAACGAGTCTTACTAGATAACTGGAGGCCGGACAATACAAATTCAGAAAATCCTATTCTTATGGCTGGTTTACGTAATGGTTCGAATTATTCAACGAGATATATTTATAAAGGTGATTATTTAAAACTTAAGAACCTAAGGCTTGGATACACGATAGATACTAAGTTGTCAAATAGACTTGGAATGGAAGGTATTAAAATGTATGTCCAGGCTGAAAATCTATTTATAAAGACACACATGCCTAATTTCGATCCCGAATTAGCAGATAATGGGAAAAGATACCTGTATGATTATCCTCCTTCTAGAACGATCATGGTTGGATTCAATCTAAAATTCTAAGTCATAAATGTGTACGAGATTTACCAGAAAAGAACTAATTAAAACTCTTACAAATGAAAATATATAATATCATAAGACCAGTTTTATTCCTTTTCTTGCTAAGTACTTTAGTGTCTTGTGAGGATTTTCTCGAAAGATACCCAAGCACCTCAGTTTCGGGAGAGGATATTTTTTCTGATCTTTCAACTGCTGAAGCGGGACTCATTGGCCTATACAATGACCTTCAGAGCGGTGATCTAGCAGGAAGGAGTACGCTTCTTCGCGGGGATATGAAGAGTTGTGATTTTTACTTGCTTTCAGGTAGTGGTCAATATTTTGCCTGGGAATATAATTATCGCGACAATGTAACAAATTATGGAAGTGCAGGTGTAATATGGGCACAAGGCTATCAAACCATAAAGGATTGTAATAATTTTTTAGAAGGAGTTTCCTCTCTAGAGGGAGATCAGGAACGGATAAGTGATATGGCTGCTCAGGCAAATACAATTAAAGCAATAGCATATCTTGAGTTAGTAAAAACTTTCTGTTATCCACCAAACTTAAGTAAAATTGACGAAAAGTATTCAATGGGAGTCCCTATCGTAAGTAATAAACAGGATAACATTGATGCTATAGAAACGGGTCCTACTAGAGAACCTCTCGCACAAGTGGTGGCGTATATTGAAGAGTTGTTAAATGATGCGCTAGTCGGAATAGACCAATCTAGGCAAACGGGACCTTTTATCTCTAAATATGCGATTTATGGAATTTTGGCAAGGGTATACTTATATCAAGAAAAATGGCAAGATGCAGCAAACGCAGCCATTGAGGCATCAGAAGGAGCCAGAATGATAGACTATGATGAGTACATAACCACAATAAGGCAAGATTTTAATGAGGAATGCATTTTTGAATTGATGTACACTGAAACTGATAACCTTCAGGACAGGATGCCTGGGTATATTATTAATCAAACTGTAAACGATAATAATAGAAATGATGCTTCTTCTAAAGGATACGGTGAGATAGGAGCATCTGATGGTTTTCTTGCTTTGCTAAAAGAAAACCCTAATGATGTTCGGATACTTCTACTTCATGAGGACAAACTAAGTACAGCTCCAATGGATTTAGAGGAACTAATTCATGGCATTAACGGTTACTCTGAAAGGTATTACTATAAACATATAGGAGGCAAAAATGGCAATGTCTATTTGCATAACACTCCGTATATAAGGCTTCCAGAGGTCCTACTTATTGCAGCAGAGGCATATTCCGAAATACCGGGACATGACATTGAATCTTTGAGTTACCTTAACCAAGTATATTCTAAACGTACTGGCACAACTTTGTCTGATTTAGTTGGAGATCAACTTAAAGAGGCAATTTTCGATGAACGCCGACGCGAACTAGCTTTAGAAGGGCATGGTATTTGGGACTATCTACGTAAAAATAAAAGCTTTACTAGAGATCCGTCCCATATCACAGTCTTAACAATAGATCCTACTACAGATATGGGGCGCAACAGTGAGTTTTTTTATAAAGTTGTATCCCCAATTCCAATTACTGAAATGGATGCTAACCCAGCCATGAGAGATCAGCAGAATCCAGGTTATGCACCATATCAAGGCTCAAACTAGATCCTTATGCATGAGGAGCCTTTACTCCTCATGCATATTTAATCAATATTAACTAGTTGATCCTTATTAACACCTAATAGATTGAATGTTAATAACTTAAGTGCCTTAAAGTCTTGTTTTTTGTTTTGGTTTTGATTAAATTTGATCAAAACCCCGTAAATCATGTTAAAGAAATTGCCCGTACAGCCTCAGTTGGAGATGTTCAAGACAGTACTTGAGAGCTTTATTAATCCGGAGCACGAGCTATGCCTGTTGGCAAAGGAGATAGACTGGGCTTCGCTGGAGGAAGAATTTGCTCCGCTCTATGGAACAGTAGGGCGACCGTCTATTCCTATCAGGACAATAGTGGGACTATTATTGCTCAAGCAGATATATAATCTTGGTGATGAGACAGTAATGGAGA
>CAZVLJ010000095.1:0-6973 GCA_964627825.1 uncultured Rikenella sp.
GTCAGGTACCAGAGTAATTATACTGAAGCCACCTCGAGAAAAAGACATCATAGACCTGCCACTTCCCCTGGTCAAAAACCACCATCTCCTTATCTGCAAGCGACTTAAGTGACGCTGACACTGAACTGGGGCTGGTGAGTCCGTATCGTGAAATAAATCCACCTGCAGTGGGCTGATCTACGCCGTCTTCAGCTGCAATTGCAATCAGCAGCCTGAACTGGTGCGAGGGAAGCAGATTGCGGTAATTGATATACTGTGGTTCAAAATCAGTCATAATACGGTGAAAAGCCCGGTTGACTTCGTCTGCACCTGTGTTTTTATACCCTTGCTCATAAATGATGCTGCACACATACTGCACATACCAGGTATGTAGCCTTGTCCACCGGAAAATTCTAAGCAATGAATCATCATCAATCTGCCTGCCGGCTTTTTGAAAATGACTTTTGATGAATTCAGCGTAATCATTCTCCGGGATCCTTTCAAGGTACATGAGTTCAGAGCTCTGGTAAAACGGGCTTCCGGCAGACATGAACATATTTTCAAGCATATGCTTGCTGCTGCCTGAGAAAATGAACGGGATGACGGGGTAAGCCTGTATTACCGTTCGCAGTATTGCTTCGGTGTTTTCTTCCGGATACTTAGCTACCTGCTGGAATTCATCAAACATGAATACGATATCCCGCTTTATCTCCGAAATCAGTAGCATTATGCTGTCAAGCCCTGTGCTGATGTCAGTGGTTGTCTCCACTGTCAGCTCAACCGCCGGTTCTCCTGTCAGAGGGTCTATCGACAGTTTCGGACGAAGTGAACCCATCAGGCCAAACATTTTTTCCATGAAATTCCTTTCCTTCTGCCTTACCCTGAAAAGTGCCGTAGAAACAGCATTCAGCATGTCGTTGCAATTCATAGTCGGAAGAAGGTCGGTATAAATTACGGCACACGATTTTCCCTTTTTCTCAATCTGGTGCTTCAGGTGCCTGAGCAAACCCGTTTTGCCCATCCTCCTGAGAGATATCAGGGTTAAATTCCTTCGAGAGTCAATGGCGCCGGCAAGCCTCTTCGTCTCATCTTCCCTGTTACAGAAATACTCAGGGCCTGCATATCCCCCCGTAATGAACGGATTGGTGATTTTAGTTTTCATGTTACGTTTTTTACGTAACGCAAATTACGAAATTATATTCAATCTTTTATACATAATATGGGAGAAGAAGCTGTTTTCATCCCATTTCTCCGGGTGCAGGCCCGGCAAATAGTCATCTAACTCTCAGGGAATGGAATACCTGACCGGGTCATGCTGCCCGTTGCTCCCCGGTAAAATATTTAACCATTTTTCCTTGACTTCAACCCCCGGCCGGGTGTAACTTTACTGTGGATTTCAGTGACTGGCAGAATAGGTCAGGCTCATCCGGTTGTCATGACTCCTGATTGAAACTGGACAAGTCGCAAATGATTTATGAAAAGGCTGGTAATATTGCTGTTCATCCTTTGCGGTATGAATTGCGTCAATGCACAGTTTGAAGAGAACAATGCAATTTATGGCGCGAACGAATTCAACGTGGGCAGCTATTTCGGTATAGACGTAAGCCTAAACTATCTTTATCTTGAAAAGTACTCAGCAAGACTGGGCTATACCACAAATACCAGGCTTGCCAAATCAATCCCCTCTGACTACTCTCCGGGGGTGATCGGAATACTGACACTTGGTGTGGGTACACCCCGTGACAATTTCAGTAGCATCCACCTTGATTTTGGAGTTATTAAAAAGCTCAATGAAGCCGGAACAGCCCGTATTAATTTATCGCTGGGACTGGGATTCGTTACAACGCGGGAACCCGTTAACTGGCAGCAAGCCGATGGCTTCATGACCAAGAATTACACCTGGGATTATGAGACCAGCCATGCAATTAGTTTTGTTGTTAATCCTAAATTTGAATTCCCCTTCAGCAGGTACTGGGGTTTGTCAATCTCACCCATGTTGCAGGTCTATGACGGTGGAGTATTCTTTGTAGTAGGTGTAGGGCACATTTTCGGCCTGTTGAGGAAGAGCACGCCTCATCCCGCACCTGCAGGGGAAGCCTCCGTGGACTAAGTACCGGGATAAACAGATATCAGAGATTAAAATATCCGTTACGGATAGATTGAACTGGCACAAAATATGTGGTAAAGAACCGGACAAAATAATTAATACCGGTTTTTTCTGAATTTGAATGATAATTGTCAAAATCTACAGCCATGAAACCACTGGTCCTTGCTGCCCTGCTTGCAACCATTTGTATCGGATGTGACAAAAAAAGTTTCGATGTCAATAATCCCGATGTCACCGAGTTTGTCAGACAGCTTAAAAACGGGACCTATGACAAATACGCCTGGACCGATGGCGGTGAGCGGCTGTGGTCAATCATGCCGGCTTTTGACAGGGATGATGTCCCTGCCCTGATCACCCTCGCTGAAGACACTGAGCTGATCTATCCCTGTGACCATTTCCCGGTAAACCCGATTTCCTCAATGTATCCGTACAGGATTGTCGGGGGCAGGGAGTACATCATGCTCGGTGAATACCTCTTATGGTGTGCCGAAGCGGTTATTGAAGAAAGGGATTTCGCCTCACTGAACCCGGTACTTGTCGATGAAATCAACAACCCTGACCAGCGGCTTGACAGTGATGAAATCTTGAATGTCAGGAAATTATACCAGGATTGGTGGAATGCAAACGGTCATCTTGAGAATCCTGCTTCACTGCCGCTTGACGGAAGCGGGTATGGCTGGCATTGAGAGCACAATAATTTTGAATATTTTTGCGAACAGTTCTGAATAACCCCTTTATTGATTTTTGATATGCTCAGGTTTCACACAACCGCGAAGGGACAGACGTTTGCGGAGATACTTCCTGATACGGATGTTATTACCGATGCCGGTGATCTTCTTGACATTATGGCCAATGCCTCATATAACGGCAATACAGGACTGATAGTCCATTCCGTAACCCTTGGCAATGATTTCTTTGACCTCAGGACCGGCCTCGCCGGCGAGATACTTCAGAAGTTCTCAAACTACAGGACCCGGCTGGCAATCATAGGCGACTTCACAAACATAAAGAGCAAAGCGCTGCGCGATTTCATCCGCGAGAGTAACACCCGAAGGACTGTCAACTTCGTCGGATCGCTCCAGGAGGCAATCGAAAGGCTCGACACGTAGTCAGCAATCCGACCAGACCTCATCCTCTGAATTCCCGAGGTTATAATAAGCCACCATCGCCTAACAACCTCCCTGATCTGAGTGTTTTGTTTGAAATGAAAAATAAGTAATTTAATCACCCCTAAAAGACCAACTTATGAACGAAGCTGTAGAACGCCATGATGAGGGATACTGCATAAGGGATATCGAGACTGTCAAGGCGCTGTGGACCCGGACATACGACACCGAAGGCAAGCCTGACTGGTCACATATCCTGCCATATTACCATAAGGATATCAGGTTCAGGGACTCGGTACAGGAGCTGTACGGCAAAGACGATTTTGTGGCTATGACGGAACGACTGGCACAAAGGTCATAAGACCTGAAAATGAATATTGTCAATGCCGTAGCCCAGGATAATGTCTATTTCCTTGAATGGGAAATGACCATAAAGTTCAGGAAAAATCCAAGCTCCATACTCTACGGCGCCAGCCGGATCAGGGTCAATGATGAAGGTAAAATCATTGAACAGAGAGACTACTATGACCTCTGGGGAGATATCTTTGACAACATCCCACGGTTCGGGAAAGCCTACAGGAGGTTCATGATCAAGAAATTCGGTTGATTGATGCTTTATGCGAAAGAACTTAAAACTCAGACAATACTTTAAAGAATACAGGTGGGATAACATTGCTGCCATGATCCGGAACAACAGGGCAGCACCTGAGATCTGCCCCGGGGATTTCCCCGGGAGACTGGTTGTCATCACCGGTGCAACATCAGGCATCGGCTATGTGACTGCAAGGAAGTATGCCTCACGGGGAGCAGACCTGATGTGTATCAACCGAAACCGGGAAAAATCAGAAGTGCTCAGGAACGAAATCGAAGAAGAATTTGGTGTAAAATGTGATTACAGGATAGCCGATCTCAGTGTCCTTGCAGACATACACCATGTTGCCGGTGAGATGGCAGCACTGGACAGACCCATTGATATCATTATCCACAATGCCGGGGTCTATATGACCAGGAGGGAACTCTCCACTGATGGCCTTGAGAAGGTATTCGTGATACAGTACCTTGCCTCCTTCATCATTAATTATCTCCTGATGGATAAGCTTAAGTCACAGCCCCGTGCTCGTATCATAATGGTAAATTCCGAGGGACACCGGTTTGCTGCATGGGGTCTTCACCTTGATGATATGAACTGGGACAGGAGGCGTTATTCCGGGTTGGGAAGCTATGGATCTGCCAAGCTGGCCCAGTTGCTGTCAATGCTTGTCTTTGCCGAACATTTTAAAGGTTCGGGCGTAACGATCAATGCCATGCACCCGGGAGCAGTGAAGACAGAGACCGGACAGGATAACGGACCTGTATATAAATGGTTCAAGAGGAACTTTATCGACAGAACCCTGAAATCGCCCGAACTGTCAGCTGAAGCCCTCTTCTGGCTTGGTACATCAGAAAAGGTGGAAGGAGTAACCGGGAAATTCTTCAACCTGACCACCATGGAGGAGCCTGCACCCCCTGCACTGGATATGGAAATCGCCCGCCAGCTGTGGCACACAAGCATGGAATACGGCAGGCTGGTGCAGAAAGAAGATCCGGAGAGAATTGAATTTTCCGCTAAGGAAACCCGTGAATCAAAAACTGAATGAATAGAATAAAAATCATTCATAACTATCTGTCAGTAAATACTACAGGAAACGAACGCCATGATTGGTAACAGGTACGATACAATCATTGTTGGAGGAGGAATAGCAGGTCTTACCGCGGCGGCATACCTGTCAAGGGCCGGAAGGAAGACACTTCTTATTGAGAAGAACAGTGAATGCGGAGGACTGGTAAACTCATTCAGCCGCGACGGATTTGTTTTTGATGCGGGTGTTCGCGCCCTCGAGGATGCCGGCATAATCATGCCCATGCTGGCCGAGCTGGGGATCAGCCTTGAGGTGGTGAAGAGCCCTGTCTCGGTAGGCATAGGAAACAATATCCTCAACATAGAAAACCTTGACAGCCTGAACAGTTACAGTGATCTCCTCAAAAAAATCTACCCGGCAAGCAGCAATGAAATTGATGATATCATTCGTGTCATCCGGAAGGTGATGAAAGACATGGATGTTCTGTACGGCGTAGAGAACCCGGTGTTCAAGGATCTGAGGCACGACAGGAAGTTCCTGTTTAAAAAGCTGCTGCCCTGGCTGCCAAGGTTCCTGTTTACTGTCGGCCGTATAAACCGCATGAACCAGCCTGTTGAAGGTTATCTGGAAAAGATCATCAGTGACCCTTCGCTCTGCGATATCATCTCACAGCATTTCTTCCGGAACACCCCGGCATTCTTCGCCCTGAGCTACTTCTCGCTCTACCTTGATTACTTTTACCCTGTCGGGGGTGTGGGTAAGCTGGCCGGGGCCCTGGAGAAAAAGATCGTTGAATGTGGAGGTGAGATAAGGCGTGAGACAAGTATCACCTCGGTAAAGGCCGGCGATCATACGGTAACAGATATGGATGGGGCTGTCTATTCATATGACACTCTCGTCTGGGCTGCAGACCTGAAAGCCTTCTACCGGATCACAGATACTGAAGGACTTGGTTCGAAGGTGATTAAAGGCTTCGCGGATGCGAAAGAGAAGATCCTGCAGCACCGCGGGGGCGACTCCGTATTTACGCTCTTCATACAGGTAAATGAGCCTCTGGAGACCTTCCATAAAGTGGCCAACGGCCATTTCTTCTATACGCCCCTGAAAACAGGACTGGGCCGAATCCACAGGGAGGAGCTTGACGCTCTTCTTGCCGGTCCCGGGATTCAGGACAGGAAGCGGGTGCTTGAGTGGCTTGACCGGTTCACCACTCTGAACACCTATGAGATCTCCATCCCCGGCCTGAAGGATCCTTCACTGGTACCGGAAGGGAAAACGGGGTTGATAATCAGCTTCCTCACCGAGTATAACCTGTTTAAGGCAGTGCAGGCAGAGGGCTGGTATGATGAGTTTGTCAGGGAGATTGAAAACCGGGTCATAGAGGTCATCAGCGGCTCTGTCTATCCATGGCTGAAAGAGAGGATCATGGCCCGTTTCAGTTTCACACCCCTGAGTATAGAAAACAGGATTGCCAGTTCAGAAGGTGCTATCACAGGCTGGTCATTCATCGATCCGGTGCCTGTAGTGCACAAAATACAGATCGCTGACAGGTCAGTGGTGACGCCTGTACCTTCAGTCTTCCAGGCTGGCCAGTGGGCTTACAGTCCTGCCGGGGTGCCAATGTCAATCCTGACCGGCAAACTTGCGGCTAATAAAGTACTGAAAAGCAGGTAGCTTGCACCAACGGGGTAATTTCACGGAATTCCGTTTGGCTTATAGTTAAATAATGATCAGGAAAGCAGAATAATATGGCCTCATCAACCTGAAATGAAATCGCTTGAGGAGAGTGTCACCGGCTCTGTGTGCTCTAAGGCTGACGACGGAATACTCCGGACATCACGGCAGCCATTATCTCTCCCCATATCAGCTCCGACGGAGGCATGATGGGTGGGATTGCTGCCTTCCGCAGCGGTAATCTGGACCTGGCAGGTTCAATACAGTACTTTTCTTCCAGGTCAACAGACAGCAATTCATCTGTCTGAATCTCTTTCTCGATCATCTGCTTCTTAATCTTTATTGCCTCATCATTAACCTGATTCCTGACAACCAGCCCGGATTCCGGCTCATACTTCCTGCCGATGAGTGTGCTCAGCTTCTCCAGGATTAATTCCATCTCCGGGTGGTTGACCTTCTCCCTCATCTTCATCAGCAGGCCAAGTATC
>CAZVLJ010000096.1:0-6947 GCA_964627825.1 uncultured Rikenella sp.
AGTACTTGATCTGACAGTAGAGATATTTTCATTGAAAAACGTCGCGCACGCGCTGTTTCGGCGCGTTCATTTTGCCCTGGAGTGGTTTCCAAACCGATGCCATATGTACCATACAGTACTGGCTTGGAAAGACTTTCCAGTCCTTGTCCGGTAGTTTTCTTCATTTAACCTGTCAGCAATCTGCTGGTAGGTCATTCCTTGTCGTTTTAAGCTTTCAATGTAATGGTAGGCATGCACCACATTTGTATCGGTACGAGCTTTCATGTAATTTGTCATGTGAGCTTTTTTTCTACCAATATCAGTAAGATTATTTGTACCGGGTCTCCATTCCGGCTCCCGTAGTTTCTTGGCATGTAAGGCATCCTTCACCCATTCCGAAATCCGTATTCCTTCAAACTGAGCCATAGCCGCAAAGATATGTATGGTCAGTTCATTGGCTTCCGGGATATCACAAGCAATGAATATTATACCACCTTCCATCAATGATGTAATGAAATGTAGATTTCTGGCCAGTCTGTCCAGTTTGGTAATAATCAATGTACCATTGGTATTTTTGGTTGTATTGATAGCTTTTAATAACTCGACCCTTTTATTATTGGCACCGGACTCCTGCTCTGTATACTCAGACAACAATCGGCCATTTTTATGTTTGATATAAGATCGGACGATATCCCTTTGCGCATCCAGTCCAAGTCCCGGGATTTCCTGTTTTTTGGTAGATACACGATAATAAGCTACATATTTGATTTCCATAATGTTAGATATTAATGTATTCGATCAGGTGATTAATAACAAGACAATTGTGCCACAAAAAGGCATAAAAAAAGGAGTACCTACTTGCATAGAATACCCCTCTTTGAATTTACTTGCTAGCGACTACAAAATTACCAGTTTCAAGCTTCTTGATTTCCACCCCACGCTCCTTACTCATACATGATGGCAGTTGGACGTTGATGGTTTTCTCCATCCCATCAACAGCACGATCGGGAAACATTTCGACCAGCTTAGCAAAAATGTCAGCTTTGGAAATACCGGTCTTTTCTGAGTCACTCACCAATGTAAAGATCGTTGAAATTACACCGGGACCTTTGGGAGCTGGTTTCTTACCAGTGAGTTTCTTTAACTCATCTTTGGCAGCTGCCAGTTGAGCTTTCAGATCATCAATCTTTTTTGTCAGATCAGACAGACGCAAATCTGTCTGATCTTGATTCATCTCTATTTTAGAAATTAGGGAGTTACATGCTGGCGGCACTTCCCAGACCTCCGATGTGTACGGCATCTGCGTTGGTGGCAATCCTCGTTCGCACTCAGGCTGTCCGATTGAGTATCAATCATCTAACCATATCTAAGATAAGTAAGGTCATGCCGGAAAACACGGATAATTGGCATGGTAAAATAGGATTTTTATCCTGTTTTTTGAGCATATAACATAGTGATAAATAGACTGTTATAAATGATGAAAATGACGGGCACCCACGGTCGGTTGACGGGTTATGAACAGAAATAGTAGCGAAGACAGTCTCACAAAATCCGACCACCTCACTTATTACTGGAAAAGACAAGACTCTTTGATGATATTACAGAAGACCAAAATTATTTGGCAACTTTGCCATCTATTGATGAGGTAAAGGAAGAAGCCGATAGAATTCGTATGATGATAATTGAAAAATATGGCAGCAAGAAGCATCAAGAGGAAATGTCCTACGATGATAAAAGAAAATTATTGCATTGGTTATTCGATGGGAAAGACCAAGACGGAGTAAAACATGGAATATTTACCATTGCAACTCGGAGGGGAAAACATCAAAAAGTGGATTACTACCTTTATGGTCGAATTGTAGGCTTAAGAACAATTCAGGGTGACGACTATGACTATAATGATGAATCTGAAATTATAAGACTTAAATCGCCGTTGGAAATACAAAAGACCCCTGAAAGATGACTAGAACAGCCGTGGTAATACTGAACTGGAACGGGAGGGCCTTCCTTGAGCAATTCCTGCCGGATGTGGTCAGGCATACGCTCTCCCCTGATACCGAAGTCATTGTGGCTGACAATGGATCGGAAGACGACTCGGTGGAGTGGGTGACCAGTAATCACCCGGAGGTACGGATCATCAGACTCGATAGCAATTACGGCTATGCCGGAGGGTACAACAAAGCACTGAAGCAGACAGAAGCCGAATATTATATCCTCCTTAACTCCGACGTACAGGTTGAGCCCGGATGGGCGGATAAACTGATAACCTTCATGGATATGCACCCTGATGTAGGGGCATGCCAGCCGAAGATAAGGTCTTACTCCAACCCTTCGTCATTCGAGTATGCAGGGGCTGCCGGAGGATATATTGACCGATTGGGATACCCCTTCTGCCGGGGACGGGTTTTTGATACCCTGGAAGAGGATCATGGACAGTATGATGATACAAGGGAAATATTCTGGGCATCAGGCTCATGCATGGTAGTCAGGGGAACGGCCTTCGACCAGTGCGACGGCTTCGACGAGTCATTTTTCGTTCACATGGAGGAGATAGACCTCTGCTGGAGAATGCAAAATGCCGGATATTCAATTTATTACTTCCCCCATTCAGTGGTTTACCATGTAGGAGGCGGCACACTGGGGTACGGATCGCCTTCAAAAATCTATTACAACTTCCGAAACAGCCTCATCATGCTGGCCAAGAACCTGCCAGGCAAGCACCTGCGCAGAACCCTGCTGGCCAGGCAACTCCTTGACGGCATCGCATGGCTGGTGCTGCTGTTCAGGCAGGGAAGACATGCAGCCGGAGCGGTGGTCACGGCACACCGCGACTTCCGCAGGCAGCGGACGGCAATAAGAACCTTCCGGACCCTGACACCCAATGCCGGCATCTTTCATACACCGCACACCATGATGAACAAATACCTCCTTTTTGAGTATTATATTCGCGGAAGAAAAAAGTTCTCCGGTTTTAAATGGACCTGAACAGAAAACAACAAATGGCTATATTCCTGGCGGTAGCGCTTACTGTCTATATACTCACGAATCTCTACCTGTGGGTGAAAGGGCGCAGGGCTCTCGCCGGCGCCGGCATGGACACCACATGGTACAGCGTGATTTTCATTGCCCTGGCATCAACCTTTGTGCTTGGCAGATTCCTTGAGTACTCCTTCACAAATGTCTTCACTGACATACTGAACGTTATAGGTGGATTCTGGATGGGATTCATGCTCTATGGCTTCCTCGCCTGGCTCACTACAGATATCCTGTTACTGCTCCAGAAACCGTTTCACCTCATTCCTGCAGAAACAATTCCTAAACTGAGGCTGTGGCTCTTCTTCATTGTCACCGCCGGAACACTGATGCTGATAATTATCGGTTTCTTTAACGCTGTCAGCCCGGTAATAAGGAAATACGAAATCCGGACGGACAAAACTTTTGCCTCAGGTGACAACCCCATGAGGATAGTGGCTGTCTCAGACATACACCTCGGCAGTATAATCCGTAAACGGAGCATGAACCACCTCTCGGGGATGATAAGCGGCGAGAATCCTGATATGGTACTCTTCCTGGGTGACCTTATTGACGGAAGCATGGGACCGGTCACCCGTGATGACCTTCTGTCATACCTTAAGCTGCCAGATATGAAATATGGCAGCTATGCCATCACAGGTAATCATGAGTTCATCGGTGACCTGAAAAAATCACTTCCGTATATCGAAAGCAAGGGAATAAGGGTCCTGACTGATGAGGTGATCAGACTGGAAAACGGGATACAGCTGATCGGCCGTAATGACCGAACAGCACTGATAACTCCGGGAAGCAGCCGTGCTCCGCTGCAAGAGCTGCTTGCTTCAACCGACCCCGCCCTGCCGGTGATACTGCTTGACCACCAGCCATATGACCTGTCAGCTCTCTCAGGCACCCCGGTGGACCTGCAACTGTCAGGCCATACGCACAACGGACAGATGTGGCCGCTCAACCTGATCATTGACAGGATGTTCGAGCTTGGTCACGGACACAGGATGTTTGGAAAAACCCATGTAATCGTCTCTTCAGGTTTTGGTATATGGGGTCCGCGGATGCGCGTCGGCACCAGACCCGAGATACTTTCAATTACATTTACGGGGAAATCAGAGTAACGGGTATACCTTCTCGAGCATCATCCCCCTCGATCCTTTCACCAGTATCGTATAACCTTCAGGATTCTCTGACCTCAGCCATTCAGCCGCTGCCTCAGATGACCCGAAAAGCTTCGCCGGTAACCCGGCGGCAACCTCCCTGAAATGCGGCCCTATAAGCACTGCCTTCACATCATCCATCTGCCTCAGCTGCCTGATGACGGCACTGTGACCCGAAACAGTCTCGCTGCCCAGCTCAAGCATATCACCAAGGATAACCATCTTTTTTTCTGCCTTCAGCGCTGAAAAAGAGCTTATGGCTTTCCCCATGCTTGAAGGATTGGCATTGTAGGCATCACAGATGACGGTGTTCCTGCCGGTCTCGGTGACCTGTGAACGATTGTTCGCCGGAACGTATGACGAGATTGCCTCAATAATATCATCTGCGGGAACACCAAAGAATAGTCCTGCTGCCATGGCTGACCTTATATTGTCAATATTGTAGGAACCGAACAGTCCCGTGGAAAACCTGTAAGTGACACCGTCAATCACCGCATTAACCCTGAGTAGCATTCCGTCATTCTCATCTGGCTCTGCCCTGAGACAATGGCCGCCAGGCAATGAGTAGGGAACCAGGTTGCTGATGCCACCGGTGATCTCCTTAAGCACAGGATTATCGTCGTTAAAGATGACTGTGCCCCCGTTTTCCCGGAGCCACTGATAGAGCTCACTCTTTGCCTTTATGACATTTTCAAGTGAACCGAAGCCCTCAATATGTGCAATTCCGATATTGGTGATTATGCCATGGGTGGGCATGGCCGTGGTGCAGAGAGCCGCTATCTCTCCCGGATGGTTGGCGCCCATCTCTACTACCAGGAAAGCCACATCATCAGGAGCACTGAGAATGGTCAGCGGCACACCTATGTGATTATTGAGATTGCCGGGCGTGCTGTGCACCCTCCCTTTCCGTGAAAGCACCGCCGTCAGCAGCTCCTTGGTCGTTGTCTTGCCATTGGAGCCGGTAATGCCTATGACCGGCATCGGCAGCCTGCGACGGTGGCATGCCGCCAGTGCAGACATCGTGGCAAGAACATCGTCAACAACAATTATCCTTTCACCGCTTAGCAACTGATCATCAACCACTGCTGCCAGCGCTCCGGACTCAAGAGCAGCCACGGCATGCCTGTTGCCATCATGGGTAGGGCCTTTGAGCGCAAAGAATATCTCACCCTTCCCTATAGTTCTTGAATCTGTTGTAATCCCTGCCGAATTGCGGTACAGCGCATATAACCTCTCAATCTCCATGACAATCTAAAAAGAAGCCCCATTACTTTTCATAATGAGGCTTTATTTTTCACCTGTTAATAATTATTATAGTCCTACCGGGCTGCCCACCCTGATCATTGCACACCTGAAACCAAGGTCGTCACGTGATGCTTCCTGATCAAGATATCTGCGGGTGGAGGGATTGAGCCAGTAAGCCCTGTCCTTCCATGATCCGCCCTTGATGACCCTGGCCCTGTCATTGATGAGAGTCACGTAGTCATTATCAACCTCATTCTGTGAATACATCCTCTCTGTCTGGGGGAGGTCGGCATTACCTGACCATTCAAGACTGGAAGAGATGCTTGAGATAACGTCACCGTCAAGGTAATTCCTGTAATCGGCTTTCTGATAGTTGTACCTGTTTGCGACATCCTCAGGCTTGACAGTGTCAATCTGCAGTCTGCCCAGCCTGTCCTTCTCAACCACCATGCCGTTGGCATCACGTCTGAGGTCAGTGAAGACATTACCCCTGAACGGATTGAACATATCAACATCTTCCGATGAGAGCGGACGGTATACATCCTGAACCCACTCATTGACGTTACCTGCCATACAATATAGACCATAGTCATTGGGCCAGTATGACCTCACGTCAACGGTTATGCTTCCGGCATCGTTCAGGTTGCCTGCAACACCCATCATGTCACCACGACCGCGGACGAAGTTGGCCATGAATTCACCCCTGTACTTGCTTGCCGAGTTACGGACGTTATGGCCATCCCACGGATAAAGAGCCCTTTCATAGATCCTTTCCTCAAAGGTGTTACCCCTGAGACCGTAGGCAGCAAACTCCCATTCAGCTTCCGTAGGGAGACGGTAACGCGGGAGAAGGATACCATCCTCCTGGCGCACGCGCGGATGAAGCTCATCAACTCTCTGGCCCGGAACACCCTCATACTGGCCTGCCAGGTAAGATTCGGTATTGAAGTTGTTTGCACCTGACTGCTCTACATTCGCCTCCTGCCACTTCTTGTCAAGAAGGATCTGCTCGTTGACCCTGTCAGTGCGCCATACACAGTAGTCGTTGGCCTGCAGCCAGCTCACTCCCACAACCGGATAATTATTATATGAGGGATGGCGGAAGTAATACTGCACATATGGTTCATTGAATGCCAGCGGGCTTCTCCAGACAAGAGTGTCGGGAAGAGCACGGCGGTGAACCTCAGGATAGTCGCTGTATACCCTCCTAAGCCAGTACAGATATTCACGGTAATCGAGATTCGTGATCTCTGTCTCATCCATATAGAACGATGACACGGTAACCCTGCGCGGAGAGTTGTTCCAGTCAAACATCACATCCTGCTCAACCCTTCCCATCGTAAAGGTACCTCCTTCAATCAATACAAGGTTGGGACCGGTAAGCTGTTCCGAAGCCTCCCCGATGGGATAGCCGAGGTCATTTACATCACTGGATTTAGGATCCCTGTAACTCCAGCCCGTGGTCGGAGATACATTATCCTGCTTCCCTCCCTTGCAGGAAAAGAGGAAGAGAGCAACAACTACAAAAACCGGTAAAGCTCT
>CAZVLJ010000097.1:0-6817 GCA_964627825.1 uncultured Rikenella sp.
CACCTACAATGCTTGATGGTCTACAACCATCATATCCATTCAATCCTCTGCTCTACAATGCTTGATGGCCTACCTTTAGATTAGCATCCAAGTTTATTATTCTATTTTTATGAGAAAGAATGGGGTGAACTAGATGGTCTACTAGGCCTTAAGTCCTAATGGTCGTATCAGACCCCATTCTTTCATAGTTGCAAGAACCAGTTAGAATTATAGGCTTTGAGGCCTAATAAAGGTTTTAGTTCCGCAACTAATAGTAATAACAATCTTAACGTCAAAGTTATGAAATTTGAAGAAGTTATTGGAATCGATGTGAGTAAATTGACTCTGGATGCGTTCATTCACAGCCATCAGATCTTCACCCAGGTACCCAATACGAAGAAGGGGTACCGCAAGCTATTGACATGGGCCACAAAGAGTACAGGATGTTTAATGGATAAGGTCTTATTCTGTTTTGAGCATACTGGGATGTATTCTTATGCCCTTGCCTGCCATATGACTGAAAAGCAGATGAACTATATTATGGTTCCGGG
Organism: uncultured Rikenella sp.; assembly: GCA_964627825.1. GTDB lineage: Bacteria > Bacteroidota > Bacteroidia > Bacteroidales > VadinHA17 > SR-FBR-E99. The sequence goes on from CAZVLJ010000097.1 coordinate 531, forward strand.
GCTTGAGATCAAGCGATCACTGGGGATACAGCGAGGCAAGAATGACAGGGTTGATGCCATGAGAATAGCACAGTACGCCTATCGCAGGAGAGAGGAAGTGACAACATACCAGCTTCCTGAGAAGGCTATTAATAAGATCCGGCAGTTACTGTCGCTGAGGGAGAAGCTGGTAAAACAATGTGCCGGTTATGAGGCTTCATTAAAGGACCTGCCTGACTTTATTGAAAGCTCAGAGAGCAAAGTATTGGTTGGTGTCCAGCGTAACATGATTAAAGCACTTGCCAGAGAGATAGAAAAAGTGGAGAAAGAGATAGACAGTGTGCTTGAATCCAGTCCTGATATTATGAACAATTACAGGCTGATTACCAGCATTACAGGAGTAGGCAGGCAGACTGCCCTGTACCTGATTATTGTTACTAATAACTTCCTGTCATTTGATGATCACAGGAAGCTGGCCAGTTATGCCGGTGTAGCCCCCTTCGCTAATACCTCAGGGACAAGCATTAAGGGGAGAACAAAAGTAAGTCCCCTGGCGAATAGGAAGTTAAAATCCCTGCTAAGTGCATGTGCTGTATCCGCAATAAGGCATGACCCGGAGATGAAGCTATATTTTAACCGTCGCACGGAGATGGGCAAACACAAAATGAATAGCATCAATGCAGTGAGAAACAAGCTTTTGGCCAGGGTGTTTGCCGTTGTCAGGAGAGGATCGCCATATGTTCCTTTGTGCCAGTACGCAGCTTGAAAGTTTTTTGAGTCATAAAAAACTCGAAAAATCTTTCAAGCTGCTTGTTTTTATCTTAGAATACGACCATCCCACCAGATGTACAACCGGCACCCACTATTGCCTAATGCCTATTGCCTAATGCCTATTGCCTAATGCCTATTGCCTTCTCCACCAAAACCTTCACCATCTGCTCCTCTATGTCCGTCTCGCGGGCGGAGGGACCGGCGATAGCGGAGGCAGGTGCCAGCGACACCTCCAGCGCCAGCGTCTGCGAGGCGATATAGTCAGAGTGTTTGCGCACGGCGGCAGCAACAAACGGCAGATCCTCAATCACCACCCTGATCTTGTCGGTCACCTCAAACCCGCTCTCCTTGCGCATGTTCTGTATGCGGTTCACAAACTCGCGGGCAATACCCTCGTGCAGCAGCTCCTCGGTGACGGTTATATCCAGCGCCACCGTCAGCCTGCCCTCGTTGGCCACCAGCCATCCGGGTATATCCTCAGAAATAATCTCCACCTCGTCAGTGGTGATGCGGTGCATCGTGCCGTCAAGGGCCAGCTCCATGAATCCATCGCGTTCGAACTGTGCTATTTCGCTCTGCGTCAGTGCCATGATAGCCGCCCCGGCCTCCTTCATCTGCCTGCCGAACTTCGGTCCCAGCAGCTTGAAGTTGGGCTTGACGCGCCGCACCAGTATGCCCGAGGTGTCATCAACATACTCCACGTCCTTGACGTTGACCTCGGCAAGTATAAGCGGCCTGACAGCCTCGAATTTTTGGCGGAAGCCGGCATCGGTCACCGGCACCATGATCTTCGCCAGCGGCTGGCGCACCCTGATGTTCACCTTGCGGCGCAGAGCCAGGATCATGGACGACATCTTCTGGGCTATCTCCATTCGCTCCTCCAGGCCCTTGTCAATCAGCTTCTTATCATACGAGGGGAACGGCGCCAGGTGCACGGAACCCTCGGTATAATGCCCGCTGACGGCATTGAGGTCAGTAAAGATGCGGTCAGTATAGAACGGTATCATCGGCGAGGCCAGCAGCGCCACGGTCTCCAGACAGGTATAGAGCGTCTGGTATGCCGAGAGCTTGTCCTCGTCCATGCCGCCGCCCCAGTAACGCTTGCGGTTGAGACGCACGTACCAGTTAGAGAGGTTTTCCGTGACAAACTCAGAGACAGCGCGTCCCGCAGGGGTGATGTCATAGTCGTCATACCGCTCGCTCACCTCCTTCACCAGCGTGTTGAGCAGCGAGATGATCCAGCGGTCTATCTCGGGACGGCGCTCCACGGGCACCTTCGGCTCGCGGCCGGTGAACCCGTCAACATTCGCATAGAGCGCAAAGAACGAATACGTATTATATAAGGTGCCAAAGAACTTGCGCTTGACCTCCTCTATGCCTGACATGTCAAAGCGCAGGTTATCCCACGGTTGGGCGTTGATGAGCATGTACCAGCGCAGCGGATCGGCGCCGTGCTTATCAATGGTAGAAAACGGATCGACGGCGTTGCCGAGACGCTTAGACATCTTGTTGCCGTTCTTGTCAAGCACCAGGCCGTTGGAGATGATGTTTTTAAACGATACAGAATCGGAGATCATAGTGGCTATGGCGTGCAGCGTGAAGAACCACCCTCGTGTCTGGTCAACGCCCTCGGCGATGAAGTCGGCCGGGAACATCTCACCAAAATTATCCCTGTTTTCAAACGGGTAGTGCGCCTGGGCGTAAGGCATCGCTCCCGAGTCGAACCAGACGTCTATCAGGTCGGGCTCGCGGTGCATGGGCCGACCGGTGGGGCTCACCAGCACTATCTCATCAACATACGGCCTGTGCAGATCGAGCAGCGAGTAGTTCTCCGTGGAGAAATCGCCCTCCACAAAATCCTGCAGCGGATTGCGGGTCATATAACCGGCATCGATGCTGCGTGTTATCTCTATCTTCAGCTCCGCCAGCGAGCCGATGCACATCTCCTCCTGGCGGTCGTCGGTCATCCAGATGGGCAGCGGCGTGCCCCAGTAGCGTGAGCGCGACAGGTTCCAGTCGACCAGATTCTCCAGCCACTTGCCGAAGCGTCCTGTGCCGGTACTCTCGGGCTTCCAGTTGATGGTGTCATTGAGCTCAATCAGGCGGTCGCGCAGCGCGGTGGTGCGTATGAACCATGAGTCGAGCGGGTAGTAAAGCACAGGCTTGTCGGTGCGCCAGCAGTGCGGGTAGTTGTGCACCTGCTTCTCTATGCGGAACACCTTGCCCTGCTGCTTGAGTGTCACGGCTATGTCCACATCAAGGGTCTCGGCGCCCTCCTTCAGGTTATCGTCATATTCGTTCTTGACATAGCGACCCGCGAAGGGACCATAAGTGTCTGTGTTTACGTGTGTTGCCACGAAGGCCTGGTCGAGATCCTCCATGGGTACCATGCGACCGCGACGATCGACGAGCGGACCCATGAAGCCGTCGGACATCATCACCATCAGCGGCGGGATGCCGTGCTCGCGGCCGGCGCGATAGTCGTCCGCGCCGAAGGTGGGAGCTATATGAACTATTCCCGTTCCGTCAACCGTGGTGACGAAATCGCCCGTGATGACCCGGAAGGCGCCGTCGTCGGGTTTCACCCAGTCGATAAGCTGCTCGTAGTCAATATCCTTGAGTTCGGAACCCTTGTATTTCCCGGTAACGGCATATTCAATTTTCTTGTCCGGAGCGAAGATCACCGGCAGCAGGTCCTCTGCCAGTATCACTGTGATGGGCTCGGAGGTGTACGGGTTCGCTGTGCGTACCGTAACGTATATTATGTCCGGCCCCACTGCCAGCGCGGTGTTCGACGGCAGTGTCCAGGGCGTGGTTGTCCAGGCCATGATCTTCACGCCGTCAGTGTCGATGCCACGGAACAGGAACTCCGACTTCTCATTGCGTACCAGGCTGAAGAGGGCGATGCAGGTGGTGTCCTTCACATCCTTGTAGCATCCGGGCATGTTGAGCTCGTGCGAGCTGAGGCCGGTGCCGGCGGCGGGAGAGAAGGGCTGAATGGTGTAGCCCTCGTAAAGCAGTCCCTTGTTGTACAGCTGTTTGAGCAGCCACCAGAGGGTCTCTATGTACCTGTTGTCATAGGTGATATAGGGGTTGTCCATATCTATCCAGTACCCCATGTGGCGGGTCAGATCCTCCCACGCGTCGGTGAACTTCATCACGTCCTTGCGGCAGGCTTCGTTGTACTCATCCACGGTGATCTTCGTACCTATATCTTCCTTGGTTATCCCGAGGGCTTTCTCCACGCCCAGCTCCACTGGCAGGCCGTGGGTGTCCCAGCCGGCCTTGCGTTTGACCTCGTAGCCCTGCATCGTGCGGAAGCGGCAGATAGTGTCCTTGATGGCGCGCGACATGACATGGTGGATGCCGGGCATGCCGTTGGCCGAGGGAGGACCCTCGTAGAATACGAATTCGCCCCTGCCATCGCGACTGCGCAGCGACTTCCGGAAGGTATCATGTTCATCCCACATCTTCAGCACCTCGTTGTTCACCTTCGGGAGGTCAAGCCCCTTATACTCGGGAAATTTTTTCGACATAGAGTTTTACCTGTTAAAATCAGCGTGCAAAGTTAGTAAAAGTTGGAAAATAAGGCAGTAGGTCCCGGCCCCGAAAACCGGGGCCGGGGATCCCCGGTCCGCCGGATGGCGGATCGGGACAATAGGCATTAGTGGTTTTCGCCGCAGGCCAGGAAGAATTTGCGATTTTGGCCGTAAGCGATACTGCATTGTAGCACAGGTTACGCATCAGTAGGGATGGTCGTGGGGCCATAAAGCATTGTAGTACAGTACGTTAATGTGTGAGGATAATCGTAGACCATCAAGAATTGTATAAGCATGTGCCCCACCTGCCCGCCCTTTTTTTTGGTGCAACGTCATATACAATTCTTCTACCTCTACGAGGTGGGGGTGTGTGTTTGGGACAGCCATATACAATTCTTCCACCTCTACGAGGTGGGCGGGGGTGTTCCGGACATCCTTTTACAATTCTTTCACCTCTACGAGGTGGGGGTGTGTGTTTGGGACAGCCATATATGAAAGGGTCTGAAGGGCTGAGAGTCTCAGGGTCGAAAGGTCATAAATATCTCCGCAAGCTTCAGAACTCACACTTCGGACCTACGGAAATTATATTTACTCAATATACTGAGTAACTTTTTAAAAAATTATTATTCAGACCTTCAGACCTCAGACCTCAGACCTTCAGACCTCAGACCTTCCGACCTTCAGACCTTCCGACCTTCAGACCTTACCTGAAAGCATTGACAACAGCTTCCGGGTCGAATATAACCGCTTCTTCAGGCAGCCCGGAAACCCGATTTTTCAAAAACAATACCGGGATGATTTTTTGGCCCTTGACAAATGGCAGGTTGAAAATCTTTTTCTGAAGAATATCATATTCAGTAATGGGTTTTGTCTTTTCGCTCCACTTTGCTTCACCTATTACCAACGTCTTTTTATCAGAGGACCCGGCAACGATATCGACTTCAAGGGGTAGACCGTCTTTGCCCCTGCCCCACCACCTCATTGCAGGAAGAATTTTGTCATCTGAAAACAGGAATGGGACGGCCTGACGACAGAGCTCTTCCCAGGTTGAAGAAACATACAATGGCATTTTTCTTCTGATGTCCCGGATTACCTGTGATGTAAGGCCCAGGTCGATACGGCTTTTATCAGGTGCAACAAACGTAAACCAGAAGTTCAGGAAGGGGTCATCAATTTTATAAAGAGTCTTCTTTGTTGACCGTAAAGATTCACCAAACGGGATTTCACGCCGGATATACTTCAATTCAATGAGAAAAGAAGTTACTCCGGATAAATGAGTGGCAGGCTTTTCCATTCGTCCCGCAATCTCAGACAGCCTGTTGCATCCGGATCCGATGAGTGTAAGCATTGTATATGCCTGAACCGAAGTTCTGATCTCATCCGAAAACAAGCGTTCAGGCTCTTCGGCTAAAAGCCCGTAAGGATTGATCACGTTATGTTCAATAGCCTCCTCAAGAGATGAGTGTAATTTTCGTACTTCCCAATAACGTGGAATTCCTCCCCATACGCTGTACTCCCGTATAGCTTCTTCAGGGATTACATCAAGAAACTTCATGAGATGACTGACCGACATAGGATTTACCTTCATAATTTCCCCGGCCCTGCCATAAAGAGGGGCTTTTTTGTTAAGCACAATATCAAGCATCATTTTTTGAGATGAGCCACAGAGGATAATATTGTAGTTACTGTGCGCTCCGTCGTCGTGAATATTCTGAATCAGAGACGGCAACTCGGGAGAATTCTTTACCAGGTACTGAAATTCGTCGATACAAAGAGTAACTCTCTCCTTAAGAGACCTGTTAAGGCTTCTGAACAGTGAATCCCATCCGGGATATACAGGAGCGGAAAATCCCGGGACAACTTCTTCAATTCTTTCTGCCAGTGATCTGATTTGTAATGGAGCTTCGCTCAGGTCAGCTGAAAAATATACAGTATTGTTGTCTACTATTTGTCTTAAAAGAGTTGATTTTCCTCCGCGCCTTCTTCCATAGATCACAA
>CAZVLJ010000098.1:0-6660 GCA_964627825.1 uncultured Rikenella sp.
TTTAACCTGCTGAATCTGTTCATCAGCCTGATTGAGAGAATAAAGATTCCGGGTTTCGGATCTGACAGGGTTGTACCTCCATGGGAACTGATCAAGTGAGTGCCGGGATGGGATATGACAGGGTAAGGGCCAAGAAACACCTCGGGCAGCATTTTCTGAATGACAAAAGGATAGCGGCGGCGATAGTTGAGGCGCTCAGGGCCGAAGGCTGTGACTCAGTTATAGAAGTAGGGCCTGGCATGGGTGTGCTGACCCAATTTCTTGTTGAGAAAAACCTTCCTTCATTCAGGGTGGTGGAGATAGACAGCGAGTCAGTGGAATTCCTTACCCGTAATCTGAAGGGAAAGGCAGAGATCATTGAAGGCGATTTCCTGGACCTTGACCTTAGGCCGCTGGGTGACAGGCTGGCTGTAATAGGTAATTTCCCATACAATATATCAAGTCAGATCTTTTTCAGGATCATCGCGAGCCGTGACCGTGTGACAGAGGTTGTGGGAATGGTGCAGAAGGAGGTTGCCCAAAGGATCTGTTCGTCACCGGGAAGCCGGGTATATGGCATCCTGAGCGTCCTCCTGGGCGCATGGTATGATATTGAATATCTCTTTACCGTCAGTGAGCATAACTTTTCACCTCCCCCGAAGGTTAAATCGGCTGTAATACGGCTGACCCGCAATAATGTTGAGAGGTTGAACTGTAATGAAAAGCTGTTTGTCAGCGTGGTAAAGCGTTGTTTTAACCAGCGGCGCAAGATGATACGCAATCCCTTGAAAGCAATGGTACATCCCGTTGCCGGTGAAATGCCGCTGCTCTCATTGAGGGCGGAACAGCTGTCAGTCAGTCAGTTTGTGGAGCTGACCAACTGGGTTGACAGGAACAGGAGTCAGAAGGAAGAGGACAGATCGGGAGATCAGAATGAGTAACCGATAGCCTCCACGGGATTCATCCTTGATGCTGATGATGCAGGTGCAAATCCGGCAATAATGCCGATAGTAGCCGAGATCACTATTGCCAGTATGATGTTTCCGGCTGTGAGATACATTCCCAGTGTAAAGAAATAGTTGATAAAGAGGGTACCTATAAATACTATTATCAGTCCCAGAATGCCTCCTGTCACCGAGAGCAGCACTGATTCTGTGAGGAACTGCAGAAGTATCCATTTTCTCTTGGCGCCGAGAGCCATCTGAATGCCTATGATACTGGTTCGTTCACGCACTGACACGAACATTATGTTGGCAATGCCGAATCCTCCAACCAGGATGGAGAATCCTCCGATAATCCATCCTGCGATGTTTATTCCCCTGAAAACAGGCTCAAGGGTGCTGGTTATCTGGGTTGCCCTGTTGATTGAGAAGTTGTTTTCCTTACCCGGACCAATTCGTCTTGCGGCACGAAGGATCATTGTTACCTCATCTGAGAGCTGCTGTACAGGTACATTGTCCTTGCCCATTATCATGATATCTGAATTGAGGAAAGGATTGCGGAAGTTGATGAACTGGCGGCTGAAATCAAGAGGAACCAACACTCCCTCATCCATGCCGTTATCGCTGATCCCTCCTTTGCCCTCCTTTTTGAAAACCCCGATGACCTGCGCTCTGTACCTGTCAATGGAGATCTCCTTGCCTACCGGATCAATCCTGTCAAACAGTTTCTCCGCCACCTCAGCACCGATAATTGCTACGGCTTTACCCGCGGCAGTCTCCGATTGGGTGAAGTATCTGCCTCTTTCAATCTCAAAAGACCTTACACTCTCAAAGTCATGTGTGGCTCCCATTATCCATGTTTCACCTATCATATTTCCCCTATACTTAACAGGTTCGGAAGAACTCACTGTATAGCAGACCGCACTGGCTGAGGCTGATCTCTTAATCACCGCTTCATAGTCGTCAACTGAAGGGGGTGGCCATTTGATCATGTCCCACCACTTAATGTTGGCATCAGATGCCCATGGCCATTTCTCAACGTAGATAGTGTTATCCCCGAGGCTTGCGATGCTCTCCCTGATGCCCCCCTCCATCCAGTCGAACACGGTGAAGACAGAAATGATTGAAACAATCCCGATAGTTATACCAAAAAGTGACAGGAAAGTACGGAGCTTGTTCGCCACAACCGAACCGAAGGCGAACAGAAAGCTCTCCCTGAACATTTTTAACCACATGACCCCGTTTTTATTTCCGATCAAAGATAGTCAAATATGGAACATCACTGCATCCGCGCTAAATCATCAATTCAATTATTTGATAAACATTGACAATCAAAAAAAATATCTATTTTTATCCGATTGCTTCTGCCGTGGTATCATTAATCTAATTTGTTGGTGATGAGGGATGTAAGAATAAAGAGTGCCTTTATTTCCGTTTATTATAAAGATGGTCTTGAGGTTATTGTCAGGAAACTCAATGAGCTTGGTGTCAGCATCATCTCCACCGGAGGGTCATGGGATTTCATTACCTCTGCCGGTGTATCTGCCGGGAAGGTAGAGGATCTGACAACCTATCCTTCAATTCTAGGAGGCAGGGTCAAGACGCTGCATCCCTCGGTTTTCGGGGGCATACTTGCACGCAGAAGCAATGAGGCTGACATGAAGCAGGTGGCGGAGTACAGCATCCCGCTCTTTGACCTGGTGATAGTTGATCTTTATCCCTTTGAGGAGACGGTGGCATCGGGAGCATCTGATCAGGAGATCATTGAAAAGATAGATATAGGAGGAATCTCACTTATAAGGGCGGGAGCCAAAAACTGGGATGATGTGCTTATTGTCTCGTCGCGGCAGCAATACGGTGATCTGATGCAGATGCTTGAGAGCGGTAACGGAACGGTAAGCTGTGAAGAGCGTTACCGTTTCGCCCTTGAGGCCTTCAGCATGACATCACATTATGACACTGCCATCTTCAACTGGTTCAACAGGAGGGAGGAGGTCATGGCCTTCAGGAAGAGTATAAATGAATCACGCACACTGAGATATGGTGAGAATCCCCATCAGAAAGGGGCGTTCTTCGGCAATACTGACCTGGTCTTTGATCAGCTTCATGGCAAGGAGATCTCTTACAATAATCTCCTTGATATTGAATCGGCCATCAATCTCATTGACGAGTTTAATGAGGCAACCTGTGCAGTTATCAAGCATAACAATGCCTGTGGAGTGGCTTCGCGCCCGGTGCTGGGTGAAGCATGGGAGGCCGCCCTGGCCTGTGACCCTGTCTCAGCGTACGGCGGGGTGGCCATTGTTAACCGGGAGGTTGATGAGACTGTGGCTGCACGTATGGATAAGATCTTTCTTGAGATAGTGATGGCCCCTTCATTCACGGAGCGGGCCGTTGAGATACTAAGTTCGAAAAAGAACAGAATCATACTCCGGCGTAAGATCAGCGGTGCTGATGGATCAAGCTTCAGGTCAATGCTCGGCGGTGTGCTCTGGCAGGAACGTGACAGGTCTTCAGAGACAGCTGCCGGCATGAAGCCGGTAACAACAAGGCATCCCTCGGACGAGGAATACCGTGACATGGTCTTTGCCAACAAGATAGTGAAGCACAGCCGTTCCAATGCCATTGTGCTGGCAAAAGGAGAGCAGCTGTGTGCCAGCGGGATAGGACAGACATCCAGAATTGACGCCCTTCGCCAGGCTATTGACAAGGCGCATGCTTTCGGCTTCTCACTGGATGGTGCAGTGATGGCTTCCGATGCCTACTTTCCGTTTGCTGACTCCGTTACAATGGCCCATGAGGCAGGAATCAGTGCCGTGGTGCAGCCCGGCGGCTCCGTCCGTGACCAGGAATCAATTGATTACTGCAATAAAACGGGCGTGGCGATGGTTTTTACAGGTGTAAGACATTTTAAACATTGAAATAACAACAACAAGAAATAGCTTATAGGACCAATGGGATTATTTTCTTTTCTTTCACAGGAGGTGGCAATTGACCTGGGTACGGCCAACACCAATATTATTGCAAATGACAAGCTGGTTGTGGATGAGCCCTCTATTGTGGCTATAGACAGGAATACCGGCAAGCTCATTGCCATTGGCGAAAGGGCCCGGCAGATGCATGGCAGAACGCATGAGAATATCAGGGTTATCAGACCCCTGCGTGATGGTGTGATAGCCGATTTCAACGCTGCCGAGCTGATGATCAGGGGAATGATCAAGATGATCAATACCGGACCGAAGTTCTTTTCTCCTTCGCTAAAGATGGTTGTGGGTATCCCCTGCGGAAGTACGGAAGTGGAGATCAGGGCCGTGCGTGACTCCTCAGAACATGCCGGGGGAAGGGATGTGTATCTAATCTACGAGCCCATGGCCGCTGCTGTTGGAATAGGTCTTGATGTGGAAGCACCTGAAGGATGCATGGTTGTTGATATCGGAGGAGGCACCACTGAGATAGCTGTCATTGCCCTCGGCGGTATAGTGTGCAACAGATCGATCAGGGTTGCCGGAGATGGCTTTACCTCTGATATTCAGGCTTACATGAGGCACCAGCATAATATCAAGATAGGTGAGAAGACTGCCGAGGATATAAAGATTGCTGTGGGGGCTGCCCTGCCTGACATTGAAAATCCGCCGGCCGACTTCGTGGTGCGCGGTCCGAACCTGATGACCTCGCTGCCTATAGAAATACCGGTCTCCTATCAGGAGATAGCATACTGCCTTGACAAGTCACTCACCAAGATAGAAGCATCAATACTCCAGGTGCTTGAACAGACGCCCCCGGAGCTCTATGCTGACATTGTCAACAAGGGCGTTTTCCTTGCCGGCGGCGGAGCACTTCTGAGAGGTCTTGACAAACGTCTTACTGACAAGATCAATATCCCGTTCAGGGTATCGGAAGATCCTCTTCATGCTGTTGTGAGAGGCACCGGCGTTGCCCTGAAGAATGTAGAAAAGTATCCGTTCCTGATGAGATAAATAAGTTGCATGAATGAGAAGCCTGCTGAACTTCCTGCTAAGGTTTAAAACCCTGATTTTGTTCCTTGTGCTGGAAGCAGTGGCTCTCATAATGATCACTACATCTCACAATTATCATCAGACTGTTCTCTATGGTGTGGCCCGTTCTGTCAACGGATTCGTTGCTGAGCGCATTGAGAGGGGAAGTTATTATTTCCGCCTGCGCAGGGTGAATGAAGAGCTGGTGGCGGAAAATACCAGGTTGAAGAGGGAGCTTACCAGAATGGCCTTTGCTCCACTGACGGGATTCATCCCGGTCATCGACAGTGTCAGCAGAGTAAATTATACTTTTCTGAATGCAAGGGTCATCAGTAACTCTGTCAACAAACAGAAGAATTTCATTACCCTTGACAAAGGATCGGTACAGGGCGTCACAACCGGCATGGGAGTGACCTCCCCGGCAGGAGTGGTGGGAGTGGTGGTAGGCGTATCACGTAACTACTCGGTAGTGATGTCACTACTGAACACTGATTTCAGACTGAGTGCCAGCATAGCCCGCAACGACTATTTCGGATCACTGGCATGGAACGGCACTCACTACCGCTCTGCACGCCTGTCAGAAATACCTCATCATGTCAGGATCAATACAGGTGACACAATTGTCACAAGCGGCTATTCTGCCATCTTCCCGGCAGGGTTGATGGCCGGAACCCTGACCGGTGAACAGGAGAGAGGAGGCGACTTCATCTCGCTGGAGGTTCTGCTTTCGGTAGATTTTAAGAAGCTTACGAATGTATATGTGATAGGGAACCTGACCAGAAAGGAGAGGGAGATTCTTGAAGAGGAGGTGACCCGATGAACAGTCTGTTCAGATATGCCGGCGCCTTTGTTCTGCTGATTGTTCTCCAGCTGCTCATCTTCAATAATATAGAGTTCAGCGGATATGTCAACCCCTTTGTATATGTAATGTTCATACTGATCCTGCCGATATCCCTGCCATCATGGATACTACTCCTGTTAAGTTTTCTCACGGGGTTTGTGGTTGATCTTTTCTCCGGCACCATGGGTGTCCATGTCTTTGCCACGGTGATGGCCGGGTTTGTGCGTCCCTGGGTGCTGTCAGTCAACGTGACATCCGAGACGATGGAGGCAGACATGTCTCCTTCATCATACAGGAATGGTCTCAGATGGTTCCTTGTATATACAGTTACAGTTGTCCTGGTGCACCATCTCGCACTCTTCTTTGTAGAAATCTTTAGCCTGAAGAACTTTTTGCACACACTGCTGAGGGTGCTGCTCAGCACTGTGGTCACAACGTTCTTCATTGTTCTCTTCGACTACTTCAGGCCACACAGATGAGTAAACAGCCATGAAGGACAGGTATGCAAACAGGAAATTTGTTATCATGGCGCTGGTGCTTCTGACAGCGGTAATACTTTTAGTGCGCCTGTTCTATATTCAGATTGTGGACAAGACCTATCGCGTCTCCGCTGCCAACAATGCACTGAGGCCTGTCACCCAGTATCCTGCGCGCGGACTTATTTATGACCGTAACGGAGAGCTGATCGTATACAACCAGGCTGCCTATGACCTTTTGGTGATACCTGTTCAGACCGGTGCCTTTGATACGGTAAGATTCAATCAGATCCTTGGGATCACGATGGAAGATTTCAGGGCAAGGATGAAGACAGCTGTCTCCTGGTCCCGCAGGGCGCCTTCGGTATTCATGAAGATGATCTCCTCCGAGACATATGCTGTTCTGCAGGAGGAGCTTTACCGGTTCC
>CAZVLJ010000099.1:0-6386 GCA_964627825.1 uncultured Rikenella sp.
CCCAACCAACAGAACCGGAATCTGTCATTCTATCCATTGAACTACGGGACCGTTCAGGGTGCAAAAGTACACCGCCAGAGCCGATTTTCAAAACTTCTGCCAAAAATTGAATACCTGCCTCCGCTCCTTACCGCAACACTGTTTGAACCGGAGGCCTCCCGGTACACGGCTTCCGCTGTTTCTGCGGCAAATATTGCCCGCACATCAGCTGCCGGGCAGGATTCTGCCAAAGTTTTTCTAATTTCGCAACCCATAAGCGCTAATTAAATTCCCGACATGAAGGAGTACAATTTCTCGGAGATAGAAAAGAAATGGCAGGAATACTGGGAGAAGAACAGGACCTTCAGAACCCATGATGATTTCTCAAACCCCAACAAGTATTATATTCTTGATATGTTTCCCTACCCTTCGGGAGCCGGCCTCCACGTTGGTCACCCCGAGGGCTACACTGCCACAGACATAGTGGCACGCTATAAGCGTATGAAGGGATTCAACGTGCTTCACCCAATGGGATGGGACGCCTTCGGGCTGCCTGCAGAGCAGTATGCTATCCAGACCGGCACACACCCGGCTGTCACAACAAATAAAAACTGTGACACGTTCCGCCGCCAGATAAAGGAGCTGGGACTGAGCTACGACTGGGACCGTGAGATCAATACCACAGACCCGGCATATTTCAAATGGACACAATGGATCTTCATCAAACTCTACAATACCTGGTATGATCACAACGCCAACCGCGGGCGTGACATTAACGAACTTCCCGTTCCTCTCGATGTAATAAAGGCCGGCGACGAGGCACGAAAAAAATATATAGACTCAAAGAGGCTGGCATACTATGACGATGCCCAGATATGGTACTGCGCCTCATGCCGCATCGTCTGCGCCAATGAGGAGGTGCTGACTGACGGCTCACATGAGAAGTGCGGCAACAGGGTGGTGCGCCGGAACCTCAAGCAGTGGATGCTGCGTATCCCCTATTATGCGGAGAGGCTGCTCAACGGACTTGAACAGCTTGACTGGCCCGAGGGTATCAAGGAGATGCAGCGCAACTGGATTGGTCGTTCCACCGGTGCAGAGGTAGATTTCAAGGTCGATGGCAGCAAGGAGATAATCACAGTCTATACCACCCGTCCCGATACGCTCTTCGGTGCAACATACATGGTGCTCTCACCCGAGAACCCGCTGGTGGGCAGGCTGACCGGTCCGGAACAGGCCGGGGCAGTTGAAGAATATGTAAGGGCTGCATCACTTAAGTCTGATCTTGACCGTACTGACCTCGCCAGGGAGAAGACAGGAGTCTTCACCGGCACATATGCCATTAACCCGGTCAATAACAAGAAAATACCGATCTGGGTGGCCGACTATGTGCTTATGGGATATGGAACAGGAGCTATCATGGCTGTGCCGGCACATGATGAGCGCGACTTTGAGTTTGCGAAGAAGTTCGGGATAGACATAGTATGCATCCTCTCCCCCGCCGTCAACGATATGGAACAGAAGCGCCGTATTATCTCAGGCGATGAATGCTGGAGCGGTGACGGCATCTATATAAATTCTTCGGACAGCGAGAGAGGCATAACCCTTGACGGACTGAATGTTGAAGAGGGCATAGCCGCCATTACAAGATGGATAGAGAGCAGGAACATTGGTATCTACAGGGTTAACTACAAGCTTCGCGACTGGCTCTTCAGCCGTCAGCGCTACTGGGGTGAGCCATTCCCTGTGATCCACTGGGAAGATGGCACCATCAGCCTGCTCGACGAGAATGATCTGCCACTGACCCTTCCCGAACTGGAGATATATGAGCCGGGGCCCAATGGTGAGTCGCCTCTCTCCAATGCAACCGACTGGCTGTACGTGACTGACAAAAACGGCCGCCGGGGCAAGCGTGAGACCAACACTATGCCACAGTGGGCAGGCTCATGCTGGTACTACCTGAGATTCATCGATCCAAAAAACGAAAACAGGATTTTTGATCCTGAGAAAGAGTGTTACTGGATGCCGGTTGATCTTTATATCGGCGGTGCGGAGCATGCCGTGCTACACCTGCTTTACGCCCGGTTCTGGCACAAGGTGATGTTTGATCTGGGAATAGTGTCAACAGACGAGCCATTTATGAAGCTCTTCAACCAGGGAATGATACTTGCATTTGCCTATGAGACGGCTGCCGGTGCCAAGGTATCATCAGACCAGGTCTTTGAAAAGGACGGGAAATACTACATCACAGAGACTGGCGAAGAGGTGCATCAGATAGTTGCGAAGATGTCAAAGAGCCTCAAGAACGTCATAAACCCGGATGATGTTATAAGGAACTATGGCGCCGACACACTGCGCCTCTTCGAGATGTTCCTGGGTCCCCTCGAGGCTACGAAGCCGTGGGATGAGAAGGGCATCAAGGGGCCTCATAACTTTCTGTCAAGAACCCACCGCCTCATCGCCAACGGCGAAAATATCACAGCCGCTGAAGAGGACACCGAAGTTCTCAAGGTACTTCACAAGACCATAAAAAAGGTTACGGAGGATATCGAAGCCCTGCGTTTCAATACGGCTATCTCGGCAATGATGATCTTCCTGAATACGGCGCTGAAGAAGGAAAAGATAACACACGAGACCGCTTCGTCATTCATTAAGCTGCTCTCACCCTTTGCCCCTCACCTTGCAGAGGAACTATGGCAGCTGACAGGTCATGACGGAACAATTGCGTACGAGCCCTGGCCGGTGGTTGATGAGCGGTATCTCAGGGAAGAGACTTTTGAATGCCCGGTCTCGGTCAATGGCAGAATGAGATTCAAAATTGAACTGCCTGTTGATCTGCCTGACGAGGAGGTTAAAGAGATCGTGCTTGCCGATGAGCGTGCAAAGAGATGGACAGGTGATGCCACGCCTAAAGTAATTGTAGTCCCCAACCGGATTGTAAACATAGTTGTATGAGGTTTCTTTCGATTTTCGCGGCACTGGCTGCCGCCACCCTGCTGACGCTCTCCTCATGCACCCGCAGCGGTGCGGCTGATAATACAGGCCCGAGATATTCAGCAATGAAGACTGACACCATGGCTGTCGCCGGGGATACTTCCGGCTTATCAGAAACAACCATGGCTGATTCCGCAGATAACACCGGCATGCCGGCTGATTCAAATGCATCATCCGTACTACTCTCTGACACCGCATCCGGCTCACGGCCAGGGAACAAAAATGACAATCTGCTTTTCGGCATCCCGGTGGACTCTTACAATATTGTAACAGGCAAGGTTAAGAGAAACCAGTTTATTGCATCAATCCTTTCATCACACGGAGTGGAATGGAATGATATTGAGAAACTGCTGCGTGACAACCGGGAGACCTTTGACCCGCGCCGCGTAAGGAGCGGCAGCAACTACTCGGTCCTTCTCAGCAGGGATACTCTCAGCAAGCCGGAGTATTTCATCTATCAGCATGACCCGAGGGTAACATACGTCTTTTCTCTTAAGGACACGCTTGCCATCTACAGGTATGATGCCGAGATCAGGAGAATGCTCCGCTACTCGTCAGGTGTCATAACCACCTCCCTCTGGGAGACGGCCAAGGAGAACAATCTAAATCCGAACCTCTCAGCCGAGTTGTCTGAGATATACGCGTGGACGATAGACTTCTTCGGCCTGCAGAAGGGCGACAGGTTCAAGGTTATATACGAAGAGGAGTTCATCGGGGAGGAGTCTGTTGGCATACGGAGGGTTCACGCTGCCCAGTTTGAGCATGCAGGAAGCAGCATCTATGCCATTCCTTTCATCCAGGACAGCGTGATGTCATTTTATGACACCACCGGCGCCAGCCTGCGAAAGGCATTCCTGAAGGCGCCGCTGAGATACTCGCGCATCAGCTCACGCTTCTCGGGAGCAAGGCGTCATCCCATACTGAAGATCGTTCGTCCGCACCACGGGGTTGACTATGCAGCCCCCATAGGCACTCCTGTTGTGGCCATTGGAGACGGCAGGGTCACCAGCACCACCTATGAAGGAGGGGCAGGAAGGATGGTGCGCATAACCCATAACAGCGTTTATTCCACTGCATACCTGCACCTCTCACGCTTCGGCCCGGGAATAGCGCCCGGGGTCTATGTCAAACAGGGGCAGGTAATAGGCTATGTGGGAAGCTCAGGTCTTTCCACCGGACCACATCTTGATTTCAGGTTTTACCGCAACGGGTCTGCCGTGGACCCGCTGAAGGTTGAAGCCCCGCCGGTCAACCCTGTTGCTCCGGAAGCAATGGATCAGTTCGGGAAGATAGCGGAAGGGTATATTAACCTGCTGTCTACAATAAGCTATTAAGGATTTGCGATGTGCGATTTGTGATGTTCTATTTGTGATTTGATAGCCTGCTGCCTGTACTGATTGCCGACTGAAGACTCCGCTATTGCCCATTTATGCATTCGCCTGATGGAGTTGGGTGTCATTCGGGGTTGTCTAACAACCGGCTGATTACCTCAGGATAGTGTTCATATTCCAGGGCATGAATCCTCTCTGCAAGGGTGTGCACGTCATCTTCAGGCAACACCGGGCACCGCGCCTGGAAAATAATGTCTCCGGAATCATATTTCTCGTTTACGTAATGAATGGTTATGCCGCTCTCCGTGCAGCCCGACTCCAGGACCTCCCTGTGCACCCTGTCTCCATACATCCCTTTCCCTCCAAAACGTGGCAGAAGAGCCGGATGAATATTGACAATACGCCCGCGGAATGCCTCAATCACATCACCCGGAACCAGCCATAGAAACCCTGCCAGAACCACCAGGTCGGTCTCCCGGCGACGAAGGATCATCAGCACCTCCCCGGTCTCGTAAAATTGAGACCGGTCGAAAAAAAATGCATCCACCCCGAGTGTCGCAGCCCTTTCCAGTACCTTAGCCTGAGGCTTATTCGACAAAACAAGGGTTACTTTCGCTTTTTTTTCGTTCGAAAAGTATCTGATGATGTTTTCAGCATTGGTTCCATTGCCTGAGGCAAGTATAGAGATGTTCTTCATTATCAACTATTTAAGCCGCTTCCGGCCACAAGCTTCCGGAACACGTAAGAGAGTCGTATCATATTGAATTTCTTTGTATTACGTCTATCTTCATGCAAATTTCCGGTAAATTGTTTGAATAATAAGGTACAAATATATTTCTTTGCAGAGTTTTTAAAACGAGTATTAACGTAAAATTGATTAGCATGTCGGACATTTCCACAAGAGTAAAGAAGATCATCGTTGAGAAGCTCGGCGTTGATGAGGCAGAGGTTACTCCCGAAGCACACTTCACCAATGACCTTGGCGCTGACTCTCTTGACACTGTTGAACTGATCATGGAATTCGAGAAAGAATTCAACATCGGAATTCCTGATGATCAGGCAGAAAGCATCAGCACAGTAGGCGAAGCCATTAAGTATATTGAAGAGAACGCCAAGTAGTTATCTATAGATAACCATGAGATGAGGCGTGTAGTAGTTACCGGGATGGGGGCGTTGACCCCCATCGGCAACAATCTGCAGGAGTATTGGAAAGGTCTTGTTGAAGGTGCCAGTGGTGCCGCATTGATCACTCACTTTGACACCAGCAAGTTCAAGACGAAGTTTGCCTGTGAGATCAAGAACTATAATCCTGCCGACTATTTTGACAGGAAGGAGTCTCGCAAGATGGACCGTTACACACAGTACGCCCATATTGCCGCTGACGAAGCTGTCAAAGACGCAGGTCTTGATCCGGAGGCAACCGACAAAGACCGTTCCGGTATCATCTGGGCCTCAGGCATTGGTGGCATAGAGACTTTTCTTGAAGAAGTCAAAGGGTTTGTAATGGGTGACGGCACTCCCCGTTTCAGCCCTTTTTTCATTCCCAAAATGATCAGTGACATTGCCGCAGGGATGCTTTCGATAAAGTACGGATTCCGCGGGCCCAATTTCGCAACCGTGTCAGCCTGTTCATCTTCAACCAATGCCATCATTGATGCATATTACTACATCCTTCTGGGCAAGGCTGATCTCTTCATTGCCGGAGGCTCGGAAGCATCAGTCAATCCTCCCGGCATAGGCGGTTTCAATGCCATGCAGGCAATGTCTACAAACAACGAGGAGTATGCCACAGCCTCGCGTCCGTTTGATGTCACCCGTGACGGGTTTGTCATTGGTGAGGGTGCCGGAGCACTCATCCTTGAAGAGCTGGGACATGCCAGGGCCAGAGGCGCCAGGATCTATGCCGAGGTGATTGGTTCAGGTCTCACGGCTGACGCCTATCATATCACTGCACCTCATCCTGACGGTATGGGAGCTGTTAACGTAATGAAACAGGCTATTGAGGAGGCCGGAGTACAGCCCTCAGATGTTGACTATATAAACGTACACGGTACTGCTACACCGCTTGGCGATATTGCCGAA
>CAZVLJ010000100.1:0-6362 GCA_964627825.1 uncultured Rikenella sp.
TGCTGCAGGGGGTGACCGGGGGTTTTTCCATTGTATTGCTCATACCGCTGCTGCAGCTGCTTAACATCGGCACAGGTGGTGAACCTGACGGCATCGCACTGGCCATACGCAACTTCGCCGAAGGCGCAGGGATAGAGATAACCATCGGCAGCATACTGGTAGTGTATATGGTGCTGCTTACCTTCAGCGCCCTGATACAGTACTGGAAGGCGATACTCGATGCCCGCTACCAGCAGACATTCATATATACCCTTCGCCGCAGGCTGTTCCGCAAGATCATCATGGCCGACTGGCAGCTGCTGAACAGTCGCAGCAAAACCAACCACCTCCAGGTGCTGACCCGCGAGGTGCCCAACCTGGCTGCCTACTACTTTTTCTACCTCCGTCTCCTCACCACGGTCATCATGACCGGCGCATACACAATCTACGCTCTGCTTATCTCCGCCCGCTTCACGCTGATAATCATAGGGGTGGGAGCACTTACGTTCCTCGCCATGCGCCGGTTCCTGTCGCGCTCGTTCCGCCTGGGCAAAGGGTATGTAGATTCCTACAACAGGCTCCTCAAATACATAGACGACTTCTGGCAGACGGTGAAGATAGCCAAGGTACACAGCTCGGAGGACTATTACTACAACCGGTTTGACGAGGCCAGCACCTCGCTGCTCAACATGGAGTACAGGATGCAGAGGAACTGGTCGCTGCCCCAGCTGATACAGCGTATTGTAGGGCTGGTGGTGCTGGTGGGCATAGTCTGGTTCGGGTACCGGTCGGGCAACACACCCATGGCCTCATTCGTCATACTGATACTGCTCTTCTCGCGCATCTTCCCGCAGCTGATAGCTATCAACACGGATATTAACATGATTGTGGCGAATGTGCCGTCGGTGAAGCTGGTGATGCAATTGGATGCTGATCTTCCGGACGTGGGAGTAAGCGCAGAGCGAAGAGAAGGGAGCGAAGAGAGAGGAGCGCGCAGAGCGAAAAGTGCAGAGAGGGGAGTTGAGTTGAAGGAGGGGATAAGGCTGGAAGGGATAACGTTTTCTTATCCGGACGGGGAGAGGCTGTTTGACGGTTTCAATGCGGAGATCAGGGCACATAACATCACCGGGATACTGGGACAGTCGGGTCGCGGTAAAACGACGCTGATAGACCTTATTGCCGGGTTGCAGAAGCCTGCTGCCGGGCGGATACTTGTTGACGGGGTGTTGCTGGATGAGAAGCTGCTGCCGCGCTGGAAGGCGGGGTTGGGATACCTGCCGCAGGATCCGTTTTTTATTGACGGCACGCTGCGCGAGAACCTGGTGTGGGACAGTACTCCCGGAGCCGGCGGAGGCGGGCTGCCGGGCAAGACCGGCGGTGGCAGTGAGGCCGGCGGTGGCATCGGTGACGAGGAGATCATGGCGGTGCTGGAGCAGGTCAACGCTGCGCACCTGGTGAAACGGTTCAGGAAGGGGCTGGATGCCTTCGTGGTGAACTATCATACCGCTTTCTCCGGCGGCGAGTGCCAACGGCTGGCACTGGCGAGGGTGCTTCTGAGGAAGCCCTCGGTGCTGCTGCTGGACGAGGCCACTTCGTCGCTCGATGCCGAGAACGAGGCCACCGTGATGGAGGTGCTGGCGAAGCTGAAGGAACGGGTGACGATTGTTTTCGTGACCCACAGGGAGTCGGTTACAAGGTGGTTCGACGAGGTGATAAAGATTTGAGATTGATTATCAGGTTTAGCCGGCAGGGAATATTTGGCAGAAAAACATAATAATTTGCGATCGTAACCAAAAATAAACATAATAAATTGCGATTACAACCGAAAAATATTATATTTGTTTGCGATTAAGATATGGTTGAAAGATATCTGGAAAAATTATTATTGGAGCACCTGTTTCAAAATAAAACGGTTGTTCTATACGGTGCAAGACAGACTGGCAAGACCACACTTGTTAACGAGGTGGTCAGGAAGCTTAAAAGGAAGTCGCTGGTCCTTAATGGTGATGATGCAGATATCAGGGCTTTATTTGAAAATGCCACGGCTGCCAGGTTCAGACAGGTGGTAACAGGCCATGAAATAGTTATAATTGATGAAGCTCAGAGAATCCAGGATGCCGGACTGGGAATAAAGTTAATACATGATAACTTCAGGGATATACAGTTAATTGTTACAGGGTCATCCTCCCTTGAGCTCGCGGCTAAAATCAAGGAACCCATGACCGGCCGCAAGTATGAGTTTTGTTTATACCCTTTTTCTTTCGGGGAGCTGTCAAAGCACTATGGCTTTCTGGAAGAAAAGAGAACCCTTGAGCAAAGGCTGATATTCGGGTCATATCCTGACGTGGTGGTTAATCCGGGTCGTGAGAAACGGATTCTGAAAGAGTTGACCTCGGATTATCTTTATAAAGATATACTGGCCATTGGCGGCATCAAAAAGCCTGTCCTGCTTGAAAAAATTGTAAAAACACTTGCCTTGCAGGTTGGCAATGAGGTCTCTTTCAATGAGGTTGCGCAGATCTGTGGTTCTGATCATGGGACGGTTGAGAAGTACATCGATCTTATGGAGAAGGCATATATTGTTTTCAGGTTACCCGGATTAAGCAGGAATGTGAGGAATGAGATCAAAAAAGGGAAGAAGATTTATTTCTTTGACAACGGCATAAGAAATGCGATACTAGGCAACCTCCTTCCCCTGCAGTCGCGGGTGGATACCGGCGCTCTCTGGGAGAATTACCTGATAAGTGAACGGGTTAAACTTACTTCGGGCATGGACGTCAAACCAGAGGCCTTTTTCTGGAGAACAACCCAGCAACAGGAAATAGATTACATCGAAGAAGCGGGAGGAGAGTTCCGGGCCTATGAGTTCAAATGGAATCCTGAAAAAAAGGCGACTCTTTCAAAGACTTTTGCCAATGCATATGGAGTGAAATCTTTTGGAGTGATTCATCCGGAGAATTATCATGAGTTCGTTTCTGAAATCGATGGCATCTGAATGCATGTAAAAACTGCCAATTAGTACCGATTATGTGAATTAATTCACGTAAAAAGCATAAAATGTGTGATAAACTGAGGCAAGCAGAGGCTGCCGATATTTAAATAGTCAAATATCTGATGGAAAAAAAGATTTATCTGTGCAGTCCGCACATGGGGGGCGGGGAGATGGAATATGTTCAGGAGACTTTATTAAAATTTTGAAAACATAATAATTTGCGATTGTAATCGAAAAAGACTTTGATCATTTGCGGATTTTGTATATTTGTGAACTGAACATTTGAATTATTCTAATGAATAGTTCCCAAAACACGAACAATGATATTTTGCTTGCGATTTACAGAGACCAGGCATCGGTATACAGGCTGAAGGATATTGCCATGCTTGTAAATGAACCGGATTTCGCTTCCCTGAACGCTAAGCTCAATTACTACGTCAGGAGCGGAAGGCTTCTCAATCCACGGAAAGGCATCTACACGAAGCCGGGTTTTACGGCTGAAGAGATCGCATGCAAACTATATACACCTTCTTACCTCTCACTGCAATATGTTCTTCAAAGGTCCGGGATAATCTTTCAGTATGATTCTGCAGTGACCTCGGTAAGTTATCTGAGCCGGGCTGTTGATATCGGCGGACAGGCATTTGTTTACAGAAAAATGAAGGGCTCCGTCATTGTCAATACCAGCGGTATCCTCAGGGAAAAAGGTATCAATATCGCTACGGCGGAAAGGGCATTTCTTGACCTCTGCTATCTCGACAGGGATTCTTATTTTGATAACCTGCACCCGCTGAACAGGAGAATGATCTCTGAACTGCTCCCGGTTTACCAGAATGCTGCCCTTACTAAAAGGGTGACGAAGTTGATGCTCAATGACTGATCTTAACAAGCATAAGTTCCTGCTCGTCCAGATTCTGAAGGACATTTATTCTGATCTCGGGTTATCTGCCTGCCTTGGTTTCAAGGGTGGGACCGCACTCATGTTATTCCATGACCTGCCCCGGTTTTCGGTGGACCTTGAATTTAATCTTTTATGTCCCGGGAAGGAAGAAGAGATTAATGAGAAAGTCCGGGAAATACTTACACGCTACGGGACAATTTTCGATGAAGCATCAAAATATCACGGGATGCTTGTTGTTTTGAATTACGGAGTTGGTGAACGGAAGCTTAAAATCGAGATATCAAACAGGCAATTTAATGATCATTATGAGCTCAGGGATTTTCTGGGGATTACTGTAAGAGTTATGGTCATGCCGGATATGTTTGCACACAAGCTGTGCGCCCTGCTGGACCGCAAGTTGATGGCAGGCAGGGATCTTTTTGATTGCTGGTTCTTCATGTCTCGCAGGACTCCGCTCAATAAAGAAATAGTTGAATCGAGGATGAAAATACCGATGTCTGATTATTTACAGTTGTGTCTTGACCGTCTGGAGGGTTTAAGCGACAGGGGTTTACTTCAGGGGATGGGTGAACTGATGGATGAGGAGATGAAAACCTTTGTGCGCACGAAGCTGCGGACGGAGACTATCGGATTGATGAAGCTCTACAGGGAGTTTCCTATATACAGTTGATTATTTTGAGTTAGTATGGCAAAAAGGAATTATCTGTGCAGTCCGCACATGGGGGGCAGGGTAAGGAAGCGATTCACAGCATAACTGCACAAATAAACAATAATTGATTATATTTGCAGTTAGAGTGTAAATATTGTAATGCAGATTACCGGTAAAACAAGTGTCAGTTTATGGGTTGAGGAGCTTCAGAGGCGGGGCCGGATTACCTTTTCTCTTCAGGATGCCATCTGTCAGTTTCCTTCACGTAAAATTTCGGCCTTGCGAAATGCTCTTACGCGCCTGGTGGCAAAAGGCAGGATTGTCTCAGTCTGGCAGGGATTTTATGCCATAATCCCCATTGAGTACGGCTCTGTCGGAATGATACCGCCTGTATTGTATATAGATAACCTGATGGCATATCTTGGGAGGCCATATTACATCTCGTTGTTCAGTGCTGCAGTTTTTTATGGGGCAGCGCATCAGAGACCACAGGAGTTTAGCGTAATTACATCCCATGGTTCTCTTCGCGCTTCGCAAAAGAAGGATGTCCGGATAAATTTTAAAACAATCCGGGGAATCGATCCTGATTTTATCATTAAGAAAAAGACCAGAACCGGGTATGTAAACGTTTCATGTCCTGAGCTAACGGCTACTGATCTCGTAAGGTACGAGGGTGAAACGGGTGGATTGAACCGGGCTGCAACAGTACTGAATGAGTTGGCAGAGTACCTGCAATTCGGGAAGATGCGGGATTCTTTTTTTTCATTTGTGCCTTCTCCGGTGATACGGCGTACAGGCTATCTGCTTGATAAAGTTCTTAACCATTCCCGGCCGGCAGAAGAGCTGTACGAACAAATACAGAAGCACAGGTGTTCAACACGCCTTACACCTCTGAAAACGGGTATGCCGGCTCAGGGTTATGTCACTGACAGAAAGTGGGGCATAGCAGTCAACGCAACCATTGAGATTGACCAGTGATACCTGAATATGCAATAATAGAATGGAGGAATACTGTACTCTGGGGCGGGCTGGAGCAGATTGAGCTTGATCTGGTAATCAGCAGGGCTCTGGCAGAACTGTACAATGATGATTTCCTGGCAACGCACCTTGCATTCAGGGGAGGAACAGCCCTGCACAAGCTGTATCTCAGTCCTCAGCCGAGGTATTCGGAAGACATCGATCTGGTGCAGATAAATCCCGGACCGATAAAAGAAACCATCAGCCGTATAAGCAAAGTCCTTTCATTTATTGGTGAACCCTCCGTAGATCAGAAAGCAAATAACAATACTCTTGTATTTCGTTTTGAGTCAGAGATCCAGCCTGTTGTTCCGCTAAAGCTGAAGGTGGAAATAAACTGCAGGGAGCATTTCACCGTTCTCGGGTTGACCAGAATCAGATTTGCTGTGGACAATCAATGGTTTTCCGGTGAAAGCCAGGTAACCACCTATCAACTTGATGAATTGTTGGGCACAAAGCTCAGAGCATTATACCAGCGCCGAAAAGGGAGAGATCTGTATGACCTTTACAAAGGGCTGTCAGTGGCGGATGCTGGTGCCGGGAATATCCTGAAGTGTTATACTGAATACATGAAGCACTCTGCAGTTACACCTCCGTCAAGGAAAGAGTTTCAGAGAAATATTGAACTGAAGATGCAGGATACGGATTTCCTGAGTGATATGAAGATGTTACTGCGTGTGGGTGAACAGTATGATCCGCAACAGGCCTGGGAGGTGGTGAAGTCCGTATTATTGGACAGGATGTAAGGTCCGGACGCAAAGTAGAGTTATTATAAATACTATATGGGGAAAAAGATTTATCTGTGCAGTCCGCACATGGGGGGC
>CAZVLJ010000101.1:0-6038 GCA_964627825.1 uncultured Rikenella sp.
TGTGCATCATATTTAGACGGCGTATGATTGAAATTGTAGAGCAGATCGTACTTCCCCGCGTCAATTATAGGTTTATCCTCAAGAAAGAAGATATCGGTGTGCCACTCGTCGCCAATAAACTGTGCCTTCTCGAGGGCTTTCTCGTGGTATGCCCAATTGCGGCGGTCGACAAGTATCGCCAGGCGATGCTTGTCGACAGTCGGCAGTTCCCGATACGCTTCGCTATCGGGACTTCGTCTCCACCTGACGGCGGAGCCTCGCCTGCGGTCCTGCGGTCCTGCAGTCGTGGTACCATGAGGGCTCGGGGGCACGAGGAAAGGCAGTTTAGCAATCTTCCGCTTATAATGATCGTTGAGGAATCCCTTCATTGGTCAGGGCTAGTCTTCCTTGTAGTACGATCCGGCATTGTTGCGGGCGCCCTTGCCGTAGGGGGCGTGACCGTAATACTTGTATCCGTAGTTGTAACCGTAGTTGTATCCCATGGTGTAGCCATAACGGAGACCATACCCGTAATACCCTGACATCGAGATATCATTCACAATGATGCCGGGATTTTTTATCTCCCTGGTCCTGTATATCTCGTCGATGAGGCTGAGCGTGCTCTTCGCGCTGTAGCGCTGACGCACAACAAAAAGGGTCACGTCAGCACGGGCGGCAAGAAGGAGGGCGTCAGTGACCACCGCCGCCGGAGGGGTGTCAATAATGATATAGTCAAACTCCTTCCTTGCTTGGGCCAGGAACTCATTCATGCTGTCCCTCTCTATCAGCTCCGACGGGTTGGGGGGTATGGGCCCTGAGGAGACGAACCACAGGTTCTCTATGTGTGTCGATTGTACCACCTCCTCGTACTTGCTGTTGCCGCTGAGATAAGTGCTCATACCCACGCTGTTGTCCAATCCCAGTATCTTGTTTATGCGCGGCTTGCGCAGATCGAGGCCCACCAGCAGCGTCTTCCGCCCCAGCATGGAGATGATGGCCGCGGTGTTCACCGCCACAAAGGTCTTGCCCTCACCGCTGACCGTGGAGGTGATGGCTATCACTGCGGGCTGCCCCTCGGGAGTGAAATACTTCAGCGAGGTGCGTATGCTGCGGAAGCTCTCCGCCAGCGTGCTGCCGGGCTTCTCTATCACAGGCACCTCCGACCCGTAGCCGTTGTGACTGATGAACCCGAGTATGGGCGCCGAGGTGGCCTTCTCAATATCCTTCTTGTCAATGATCTTGTTGTTCAGCAGGTCTATCAGTATGATGGCTATGGCCGGCAGCAGCAGCCCCAGTATCAGCGCCAGCATGTAGTTCTGCCGCGCGCGGGGCTTGATCCTCACGGCGTTGTATGGCTCGGCGATGTCAATGATCTTGTTGTCCGAGACCTTCGAGGCCATGGCTATGCCCGCCTCGGCCCTCTTCTCCAGAAGGAAGTTATAGACGGTGCTGTTCAGGTCGAAGTCGCGCTGTATGCGTATCAGCTGCCTCTCCGTGCCAGGGAGCCTGCCCAGCTGCCCGTTGACCTCGGAGATACGTTTTTCAACGTCGGCGGTGGAGAGACGCAGCTGGCTGATGCTGCTGGTGACGTTCTCAAGGAGGGCTTTGCGTGCCTGCTCCAGCTTTTCCGAGATGAGGTCGGTGGCCGGGAGGTTATCCTTCATGACAAACCCTGCCTGTTTCTGTTGCAGCTGTAGGCTGGAGAGCTCTTCTATCAGACTGACGAGCAGCGGATTGGAGATGCCCATGACGCTGGGCGAGACAATCATGCCGCTCTCATCGCGCGAGGTGAGGTACTCCTTAAGGTACTCATAGTACTGCATCTGCAGGTTGAGGGTGTTCTTCTCCGTCTCATAGCGCTCAAGGCGTTGCAGCACCAGGTTACCCTCGGCGGTGAGATCAACAAACCGGTTGCTGAAGCGGAAGTTCTCCATCCTGTTCTCCGCCCTCACCAGCGAGTCAGAGATGAACCCCAGCTGCTCCTCTATGAAGTTGATGGTCTGTTGTGCCGCCTCGTTCTTCCACCGCAGTCCCAGGTCTATGTAGGCAGCCATCAGGTTATTGAGGTAATCGGCCTCCTGCTGGGGCACCAGTCCGCTGACGGTGAGGGTCACCAGCGTGGCCTCCTCGTCTATCGGCGCCACGGAGAGCTTGGAGCGGTAGATATTTGCCAGCGATGCCGGCGAGGTGACATAGAAATAGTACTTGTTTGACCTGTCTTGATCAAACAGCGTTCTGTTCTTAAAGCGGGGCTCTATGACAAAGTCGAAGCCAAAGCGTTCGAACCGTTCGCCGAAGCTGTGTTCTGCCTCGTACTCATCGGCCTCGATGGTCATCAGGTACTTCTCTTCCGAAAGGATCTTTATGTCGACCCTCTTGCCCGGCTGCAACCAGATGCTGTCACAGTTAACCACGAACGGTGCGGAGCGATACATGCGACTCTCGGCTATGCCGCGTTTGCCCACGGCGGTATATACCACGTGGAACTCGTCGAGGTCGGCCATCACCTGGTGGTTAAGGCCGAACGACCGGAGGATGCCTATCTCGTTCTGCAGGTTCTGGCGTGAGCGGAAGATATCGCCTCCGGGAATGATCTTGTCCATCTCGGCGTAGCCGCCGCCATACTCCTCGTCAGTGATGAGCAGGGTGCTTTGGACGGTGTATATCTCTTCTCCCCATCTGTTGGCCCCGTAAGCCAGCGCGAGGCTGATGAAGAGAGCCGCGGCAAACCAGTACCAGTTGCTGATGAAGAGCGAGAAGTAACGGCGGAAGTCTATCCCCTCGCTTCCCGGAATATAGTAGTTCTGTTCCCCGTTTTCCATCATTATCTGGTTTTGATTGTTTCTTCTATTCTTCCATTACTGGTCTCAGGTCTGACATGCCGGCGGAACCCCGTAGGGGTTCAGGAATTGTATAACGCATGTCTGCACTCCCCCCAGAACCCTGTAGGGGTTCAGGAATTGTATAACCGGCAGTCACCCCGGCAGAACCTCGTAGAGGTTCAGGAATTGTATAACGCATGTCTGCACTCCCCCCAGAACCCTGTAGGGGTTCAGGAATTGTATAACCGGCAGTCACCCCGGCAGAACCTCGTAGAGGTTCAGGAATTGTATAACGCATGTCTGCACTCCCCCCAGAACCTCGTAGAGGTTCAAGAATTGTAGATGTAGACCACCCCCCCACACTCATTCTCACTTAAAGTAGTTAATCAGCAGCAACGTGGTGGATATGGTGCTGGTGATGGTGGCAAGAATGAACGATATCGTCGGCAGGTTAACGCTGAAGACCTTCTTCGGGTTGGGCTGCACTATCACCACATCATTGGGGGTGATGAAGTAGGCAGGCGATGAGAGCAGGCTCTTGTCCTGCAGGTCGATGTGATAGGTGAGGGTCTGTTCGCCCGTGGGGCGTATCACCAGTATCTTTTCCTTTGTGCCTGTCTCGGCGATGCCGCCGGCGCGACCGATAGCCTCAAGCACCGTCAGCTGGTCGTTGTAGTTGATGTAGCTGCCCGGCGCTCTCACCTCGCCGATGACGGTGAACTTATAGCTCATCAGCCGTACTTCCACGTAGGCGTGGCGGAAGAGGGAGTCCACCTTCTGCTGGAAGAGATCGCGTATTTGGTAGACGGTCATTCCTGCCACCGGGATATCGCCGATCATAGGCAGGGTGACGTTGCCCTGCGGATCGATGCTGTAGCCCATCATATAGGCGGAACCCTCGTTGGAGATATAGTTCATGTTGGCCGAGGTGCGGTCGCTGAGCATCTCGGTGAGTGTGCCCTCGGGGGTCTGTGCCTTGACGCTGACATAAAGGACGTCGCGGGGCTGGACTTTATAGTCGGGCACCTCCATGGGGAACTGGTTTGCTCCGTCGAGCTCGTCGAGGTTGTTCAGGTAGGAGAGTTCCTTTTGGGTGGAACAACCTGCCATGAGGAGGCTCAGTGCAAAAAGAGGAATTAGTTTTTTCATTTTAGGTCCGTTATGGTCTTGGGGTCGTGCGGTCATGCGGTCTTGCAGTCTTGTCGGAGCGCAGCGGAGATCCCGACCGGAAGGTCGGGACGGTCGTGCGGTCTGTGGTCATAGTTTTGGGCCGTGTGAATGGCGTATTAAATATCTTCATTTTTTTCGAGTTTACGTATTGAGTTTGTTTTTATATCCACCGTGAGGTTCATCCCGGGCTGGATGATGCGTATGACCACCTTATGTTTGCGGCCCACGCGTATGAGCTCGCCGCGGAGGCCGGTGAGGCTGCCCACGGTCACCTCCACCAGGTCGCCCTTGGCGTAAACGTCGGTGCTGACCTGCACCTCGGCGTCGCTGCCGCAGAGGATGCGCAGGTTGGTTATCTGTGCCTCGGGGATGGGAACGGGTTTGCCCTGTATGGAGATGAACTTGACCACACCGTCGATCTTGCGTACCGTGTAGATATCTTTAGGCAGTGCCTTGACGAAGACGTAGGAGCTGATGAGAGGTTTCTCAATCATTTTCTTGCGGTCGGACCACTGGCGCAGTGTTTTCTGCAGGGGCAGGAACGATTCAATGTTGAGTTCAGCGATACGGTCATTGACGCGTTTCTCTGCCCTGGAGTTGGTATATACGGCGTACCAGGCCTTTTCAGGTTTCTTCAGTTCCTTTGGCGGCGGTGGTGGCGGTGTTACTGCCGGCTGTGACTGGTTCTCTTCCATGGTCCTCTTTATCAGTTTGCAAAATTAATAAAAATAGGCAGTAGGCAAGAGCCAAGAGGCAATAGCGTCGACAATCCTTACCGTGATTCTATATTTCGCCTTTATCGATGCCAGCCTGTTTAAGTATGGAATACAAAGTTCCTATAGGAAGATCTTTTTTATGCATAGGAACAATTGCACGCTTGCGTGAAACAGGATGCAACCATATCTGATGACTGCCACGGCTTCGGTCAAGAACAAAACCATTTTTCTTAAGAATCCTTACAAGGTCCTTGGGTTTAATAGAAGGCCTTGTGCTCATACCCCTTTATCCAGCGTTATGGAATATTCCAGAGTGTTGGATTCATCAGGTATCGGCTCGTTATGCCTTACCAGGCTTTCAATATAAAGCTCAATTGCTTCTTTTGCCATTGCAATGGCTTCATCGACATTTTCCCCATATGTTATGCATCCAGGCAATGCGGGTACTGTCACTGTATAACCGCCTTCAGGTTCACGATTCAATAATATCCTGTATGTTAGTCTTTTCATTTCTTTTACTCCTCTATTAATTTACCCACCCACCAGACTTTCTCTGCAGTGTACATCAAAATTAACAATAAAACCATTAAAAATAGAATCCCCACACCATCCCGCCACTGAGTGTGCCTGTCAGAATCCCCATACCATCCCGCCGCTGAGGGTGCCTGTCAGAATCCCCATACCATCCCGCCGCTGAGGGTGGTGGTACGGCCATAAAGATGCGGAGGGTACCAGGACTCATTTCCCGTTACATTACGGCCGGTGAATGATGCCCGTACCTGTACGCCGCCGGTGATCAGGTAACTGATATCTACCCCGGTGGCGATATTAGTCCACTCGATGGTCTCCAGGTAGGGCAGACCGATCCGTGTGCCGCCGATGCTCTGGTAGTCGGGGCCCCGCTCGGAGCGCTCATGCCACAGTCGCACACCGGCGGCGCGCACCGGTCGCCAGTCGAGCGCAAAATACCAGCTCCTGCTGTTGTCGCGCAGCCAATGGCCCATATTGTAACCCTGGTTCTCAAAGGTGGTGACCGGCACGTTATGCTGGAAGGTGAGGGGGTAGGTGAAGGTGCACTCCGTTGTCAGCCAGAGGTTGGGCAGGAATCTGAAGTTTCCGGTGCGGAACCCGCCCTTCCATGAGAAGAAGTTATAGTCGGGTGTGGTGAACCGCGCTGTGGAGAGCTCATCGATGAAGAGTGTGCCATAGAGGTGCAGGTGCCTGATATTGTGCGAGCTGATATCGAGGAACATCTGCGCGTTGCTGTTGCTGATGCCGTCGTTCACACCGTGGTCCACTGACTTATAGAAAAATATGGGCATCAGGTAGTATGGCGTTATGCGCGGATCGG
>CAZVLJ010000102.1:0-5913 GCA_964627825.1 uncultured Rikenella sp.
GTAACAGCAGAACACCCACCGACAGATCGTCGTAGACGATCAGGAATTGTAACAGGCAGAACACCCACCGACAGATCGTCGTAGACGATCAGGAATTGTAACAGCAGAACACCCACCGACAGATCGTCGTAGACGATTAAGAATTGTAAAAGGGTATTGAAATTTTCTATCTTCGTATTCGAAATTCGCAAATTCCAATGGGTCTTCTCCGCGTTCTGCTGTGCATCTTCTTTCCTCCCCTGGCGGTGATCGACAAGGGCTGCGGCTCGTTCCTGATCATCTTCCTCCTCACCCTCTGCGGCTGGGTCCCCGGTGTGATAGGAGCACTGATCATCAATAACAAGAAATAATTCCACTGAGATTACCGGCTCCCTCTGTTCATCATACAATTACATTCTTCCGCCATCTCGCCATTTTTGATTAATTTTGCACGATTATAAAAATGTGTACAAACTTTAACCGGTGCCATTTGTTGAGTTGATGTACCGTTGAAGGAGAGATATATGGAAAATGACCAGGATAAGCTGCTGGGTGAGGTAACATCGGGAGAATACAAGTACGGCTTCGTTACGGATATTGAGACCGATGTTATTCCCAAAGGCCTTAGCGAAGACGTAATAAGACTCATATCAACCAAGAAGGAGGAACCTGAATGGATGCTTGAGTTCCGCCTCAAGGCATTCCGTCACTGGCAGACTATGAAGATGCCAAAATGGGCTCACCTGAAAGTTCCAGATATTGACTATCAGGATATTATCTACTATGCCGCCCCAAAGCAGCAAAAGGGACCGGACAGCCTTGATGATGTTGACCCTGAACTGCTGAAGACATTTGATAAGCTCGGCATACCCCTGGAGGAACAGAAACGCCTGACCGGAGTGGCCGTTGATGCCGTCATGGACTCCATATCAGTCAAGACCACCTTCCGCGAGACCCTCGCTGAGATGGGCATAATCTTCTGCTCATTCTCAGAGGCGGTGAAAGAACACCCGTCACTGGTACAGAAGTACCTGGCCTCGGTGGTACCCTATACTGACAACTTCTTCGCTACCCTGAACTCGGCTGTCTTCTCTGACGGCTCCTTCTGCTATATTCCCAAGGGTGTCAGGTGCCCGATGGAGCTCTCTACATACTTCCGGATCAATGCTGCCAACACCGGCCAGTTTGAGCGCACACTGCTCATCGCTGACGAGGAGGCTTACGTGAGCTACCTTGAAGGTTGCACGGCGCCTATGCGCGACGAGAACCAGCTCCATGCCGCTGTGGTTGAGATAGTTGCAGAGCGGGGTGCAGAAGTCAAGTACAGTACCGTGCAGAACTGGTACCCTGGCGACAAGGATGGCAAGGGCGGAATCTTCAATTTCGTCACCAAACGCGGAATCTGCAAGGGAGACGACTCGAAAATCTCATGGACACAGGTGGAGACCGGGTCGGCAATCACCTGGAAATACCCTTCGTGCATCCTGCGGGGCAACAACTCCACAGGCGAATTCTACTCGGTGGCCGTCACCAACAACTACCAGCAGGCTGACACGGGCACAAAGATGATACACATAGGCCGCAACACGAAGAGCACTATCGTCTCCAAGGGCATCTCGGCCGGGTTCGGCCAGA
Source organism: uncultured Rikenella sp. (assembly GCA_964627825.1). Taxonomy (GTDB): domain Bacteria; phylum Bacteroidota; class Bacteroidia; order Bacteroidales; family VadinHA17; genus SR-FBR-E99. Next base: position 1,615 of record CAZVLJ010000102.1, read on the forward strand.
ACAGCTACCGGGGCATGGTCAAGGTTCTTGGTAAGGCCGACGGAGCACGCAACTTCTCGCAGTGCGACTCACTACTGCTTGGAGACAAATGCGGGGCTCACACCTTCCCCTATATTGAGGTGGATAATCCTTCGGCCATAGTGGAACATGAAGCAACCACGTCACGCATCGGCGAAGACCAGATATTCTACTGCAACCAGAGGGGCATCTCCACTGAGGATGCCATCGGACTGATCGTCAACGGCTATGCCCGCGAGGTGATCAATAAGCTCCCGATGGAGTTCGCGGTGGAAGCGCAAAAGCTGCTGCAGATAAGCCTCGAGGGAAGTGTGGGTTAGTCACCGGCGCAATCCCGGCCTGACCCTATAACATATTATATAACAACAACTTAAGCGCAAGCATCATAAGACAGAATCAACAGCAGACAAGATATGCAAAGTGAATTTTTAATACAGATAAAAGACCTGAAAGCCTCAATTGACAATAAGGAGATCCTCAAGGGTCTCAGTCTTGAGGTGAAACCCGGTGAGATCCATGCAATCATGGGGCCCAACGGCAGCGGCAAGAGCACCCTCGCCAACGTGCTTACCGGTCGCGAGATAGCCACCGTAACCGCCGGCACCGTCACCTTCGAGGGCCAGAACCTCCTGGAGATGTCACCCGAGGAGCGTGCCCGCGAGGGCATCTTCCTCTCATTCCAATACCCCATAGAGATCCCCGGCGTCAGCATGGTCAACTTCATGAAGACAGCCATCAACGAGCAGCGCAAGCACCGCGGCCTCGAACCGCTGTCGGCCTCTGACTTCCTTCGCCACATGCGTGAGAAGAAGGAGCTCGTTGAGATTGACTCGGCCCTGACGAACAGAAGCGTAAATGAAGGCTTCTCCGGCGGCGAAAAGAAGAAGAATGAAATTTTCCAGATGGCGATGCTCGAGCCGAGACTGGCACTTCTTGATGAGACAGACTCAGGCCTCGACATTGACGCACTGCGCATCGTCGCCAACGGCGTGAACAAGATACGCAGGCCTGACACATCGGTCATCGTCATAACACACTACCAGAGACTGCTTGACTACATCGTGCCCGACTATGTGCATGTGCTCTACGACGGACGTATCGTCAGGTCGGGCGGCCCTGAACTGGCTCTCATGCTTGAAGAGAGAGGATACGACTGGATAAGGAAAGAAGCAGACGTCAGCGAAGAGACATGGACTACAGAGCAGAAGTGACAGAGAGGCTGACAGCCATGTATGATGACAGTCGCGATACTTATCTCAGGGAGTCGCCCGAGATCTTTAACAGCTATCGCGAAAATGCCTTTGCGGATTTCCTGCGCCTGGGTATACCTGACAGGAAGAACGAAGCGTACAGGTATACTAATCTGGAAAAGTTCCTCAATCATCCATACCAGGAGTATTTCTTCCCCGAACCTGACGATTTCAGGGAAGCAGAGAAATTTCATTGTGACGTTGAGGATCTGGATGTCTGGAACATGGTTCTGCTCAACGGTTTCTTCCCCAGAGGTGAAGAGGGGCTGGCCATGCTGCCGGGCGGGATATGGGTTGGCAGTATGAAAGCTGCTGCCAGACAGTTTCCCTCACTGGTTAAAAAACACTATAACAGGTATGTCCATAACGGAAACGATGGTCTCGTGCCGTTGAATACCGCACTTGCATCAGACGGGCTATTTATCTATGCCCCAAAAAAAACGGTATACTCCAAACCCCTGCAGATAGTCAGTCTTTTGCACTCCGGCAAAGATATTTTTGTGCAGGACCGCAACCTGGTGGTCATAGAAGAGGGAGCGCAACTATCACTGCTCTCATGTGATCATGCCCTCACCCCACAACGGGTTCTGACGAATACCATCACTGAGATATACGTCGGACCCAATGCCCGTTTTGAGATCATCAGGGTACAGAACCAGCACAATCACTCCGGCAAGATCACCCACACATTCATTCACCAGGAGCGTGACAGCTACGCCTCATCCAATAATATTTCACTCCATGGCGGTCTGGTAAGAAACGCTACATGGCACCGGCTCAACGGGGAGAATGCCGAGACACACAGCTACGGACTCTTCCTGGCCGATAAAGAGCAGCACATTGCCAACTTTGTGAAGGTTGACCATGTGGCTCCCAACTGCAACAGCACACAGCTCTTCAAGGGTGTCCTTGACGACAATGCTTCCGGCGCCTTCAACGGTCGTATCATGGTTCACAAGGACGCACAGCGAACCAACGCCTACCAGAGCAACAACAACATAATCCTCTCGGACACTGCCCGCATGGATACCAAACCGCAGCTTGAGATCTATGCTGACGACGTTAAGTGCAGCCATGGCGCCACCGTCGGCCAGCTCGATGAGAATGCTCTCTTCTATCTCCGCTCACGCGGGATAAGCGCCAGGGAGGCACGGTTAATGCTTATGTTCGGCTTCGCGCATGATGTCATTAAGAATATCCCCATTGAAGCGCTGCGTGACCGGATAGACAACCTGGTGCTTAAGCGCCTTCGTGGCGAGTTGTCGCGCTGCGCCTCATGTGCCATACAATGCAACTGAACAGAGTGATGAGCCTGGCGAAAAGCATAGAAGAGATAAGAGCCGACTTCCCCATCCTGTCAACCATGGCACACGGGAAGCCTCTGATCTATCTTGATAACGGAGCCACCACCCAGAAGCCGCTCCAGGTGATAAATGTGATGGAGGAGCTCTATCGAACCACCAATGCCAACGTTCACCGCGGCGTCCATTACCTCTCAGACAGGGTCTCTGACCGTTACGAGGCGGCCCGCGAGACTGTCAGAGCATTCATCAATGCCCGTTCCAGGGAGGAGATAATCTTCACTGCCGGCACCACAGCCTCTATTAATGCGGTTGCCTTCTCCTTCGGCGAGAGATATGTCCACGAGGGTGATGAAATTGTCATCAGCGGCATGGAACATCATGCCAATATTGTTCCCTGGCAGATGCTCTGCGAACGCAAAAAGGCAAAACTGAAGATCATCCCCTTCTCTGACGAAGGAGTTCTTGACCTGGATGCCTACAGGTCACTGCTTACGGAACGCACCCGGATAGTAGCTGTGACGCACGTTTCCAATGTGCTCGGTACTGTCAATCCCGTCAGGGAGATTGTTGCTGAGGCCCACCGTCAGGGCATCCCTGTTCTGGTTGACGGCGCACAGGGTATTCAGCATGGCGTGGTTGATGTCGCCAATATTGACTGCGATTTCTACGTCTTCTCAGGTCATAAGGTCTATGGGCCAAACGGCATAGGCGTGCTCTACGGCAAGGCTGACATGCTCAATGAACTGCCACCCTACCAGGGAGGCGGCGACATGGTGGCAAACGTCTCCTTTGAAAAGACAACGTATAACGCTCTTCCGTTCAAGTTTGAGGCAGGCACAACAAACTTCACAGGCGCAATAGGGCTGGCAGCCGCTCTTGATTACCTCTCTTCTCTCGGCCGCGAGGCCGTTGCCGAAAGGGAACAGGCGCTTTTAGCCCGGGCAATGGAAGGATTATCGGCTATTGACGGCATCCGCATCTACGGAATCGCCCCGCACAAGGTTTCATTGATCTCCTTCCTGTTGGGAACCATTCACCAGTATGATGCCGGCATGATTCTTGACAAGATGGGTATTGCGGTCAGGACGGGAACACACTGCGCACAACCGCTGATGGAACGGTATGGCATAACAGGTAATATCAGGGCCTCGGTTGCCTTCTATAACTCAGAGGAAGAAATTGAGGCACTGGTGAAAGGCGTCAGGAAAGTAACTGAAATGTTAGCTTGACGTATTATAATGACTATTAACGAAATACAGGATCAGATCATCGATGAGTTCGTCCAGTTCGGCGACTGGATGGAGAGGTATGAGTATCTCATCGACCTGGGCAGGTCACTGGCTCCGTACGATGTAAGGCACAAGACTCCGGAGTACCTGATAGAGGGCTGCCAGAGCAAGGTGTGGCTCTATCCGTCATTTGAGGACGGTATCATCACCTTCTCCGCCGAGAGCGATGCGCTGATCACCAGGGGCATAGTGGCTCTGCTGGTAAGGGTCTTTTCGGGACGCACCCCGGCAGAAATAGTCGATGCCAATATCTATTTCATCGAGAAGATCGGCCTGCGGGAGAACCTTTCCCCCACCCGGTCAAACGGCCTGCTGGCCATGATGAAGCAGATGCGTCTGTACGCCCTGGCCTACAAATCAAAACAGGAACATTCATGAACACACAGGAGATACAGGAGACTGAAGCACGTATAGTAGGCGTGCTCAAGAGCATCTTTG
>CAZVLJ010000103.1:0-5902 GCA_964627825.1 uncultured Rikenella sp.
ATATGGACCGGCTTCGACTACCTGGGAGAACCCACACCATACTGGTGGCCGGCACGCAGTTCATACTTCGGCATAATAGATCTTGCCGGATTCCCCAAAGATGTATACTATTTTTATCAGAGTGAATGGACTGATAAGGATGTGCTGCACCTCTTTCCCCACTGGAACTGGAATCCCGGACAGACAGTGGATGTATGGGCATTCACCAACTGTGATGAGGCAGAGCTCTTCCTTAACGGCAACACAATGGGGCGGCAGAGCAGGGGTGAGAACGACTTTAACCTTGTCTGGAAGGTGCCTTTTGAAGAGGGCGCTCTGCTGGCAGTGGGTTACAGGAACGGCACGGAGATAATGAGACGTGAGATACACACTGCCGGTGAGCCGGCGGCTCTGATGCTGGCACCTGACAGAAGCGACATAAGGGCTGACGGCACAGATCTCTCATTCATTACCGTCACGGTGGTTGATGAGAACAACAACCCGGTACCGCATGCCGGTAATCTGGTCAATTTTTCAGTTGAAGGACCGGGAAGTATCGCCGGTGTTGACAACGGAAGCCAGACCAGCATGGAACCCTTCAAGGCTGATTACCGTAAGGCTTACAATGGCAAATGCCTTGTGGTGGTGAAGGCCGCCAAGGGAAAAGGAGAGATCAAGCTTACGGCCTCGGCTGACGGCATGCCGGATGCAACATGTGTCATCCGCGCCAGGTGAATGACTGTTAAGCACTGCGGAGAGGCCCGGGGATCAGGTCATGTATGAATGTCAGCATCGGCAGAAGGTAACTGCCGGTTGCCCGAGGTCAGATAAACACCCTGGTGCCCTGGTCATAACTCTCGCGGAGCTCACGCGGAGTGCAGCCCTTCTTCCTCCTGAAGATACGGTTGAAGTTGGAGATGTTGTTGAAACCGCATGAATAGGCTATCTCTGCTATGGTCTTGGTGGTGGAGATAAGCATTCTGGAGGCATGCCCCAGCCTCACCTCTGTGACACAGTCTATGAAGGTCATGCCTGTCCTTAGCTTGAAGAAACGGCTGAAGGCTGACTCTGTCATGCTGGCAATGCGGGCAGCCTCACCAAGGGTGATCTGCCTGTCAAAGGAACCGTGAATGAACTCCATCACTTTCTCTATCCGCCTGCTGTTGTAGGTAAAGATCTCATCGTCACTGAACCCTGAATCGGAAAGCACACGGTAGTCACGTGAGATGGAGAGATCATGAAGGATACTCATCAGCTCCAGCACAGAGTCGAATCCCTGCTTCTTACCCAGGCTGACAATGCGCGGCTCCAGACGGGCTGTCGTCTCCGGAGTAAAGAGTATTCCCCTGAGTGACATGCGAAGCATGTTGCGGATGAAGTTAAGCTGGTTCTTCTGCAGGAACTTCTCATCAAAAAAGTCCTTGTGGAACTGGATGGTTACCTCCTCTACCTGGTTGGGAGCGAAGCCTGTGCCAAACCATCCGTGAGGCAGACCGGGTCCCACGAGCGCCAGCTCCAGATCACCTGTCTCCTCCACATGATCACCAATGATGCGCTTCGCACCCTTCGCATTACGGATGAAATTGAGCTCAATCTCATCATGGTAGTGAAGAGGAAAGTCGAACTCCGACTTCGCCCTGTAAAAGTATGTGAAACAGTCAGATTGGGTTAGGGGCGTGATCTCCCTGAGGATACTATCATGCATGGATCGGTTTATTTTATCACAGGAAATCAAAGATATAAAATTACTGCTAAAATTGTATACTTCGTTGTATGATGTTTGTTGGTTGATAACACGAAGTATTTCAAAGAGATAATTTGTTGCTGATTTTGCAGGAGCGGGATCTGTCTCGGGAAGAAGCTAAAAATGTATTGATTACGGGGGTAGATTATGCCATGGCCTGTCTATCATGGCATTAAAGTATCATTATTTAAAAGAATGGTATTACTTCTCAGCGGGGGTGATTGCTTAATTTTGATTAAGATCATACGGAACCGCATGAAGGTAAAGCTTATTCCGGGCCTGCTGCTGATGCTGGCCCTTGCTGGCTGCGGAGGCAGTCAGAAATATAATTATGTAACCGTTGAGGATGGAATTTTCAGCCTGGCCGGCGAACCTTATTACTTCATTGGCGCTAATTACTGGTACGGCGCAATATTGGGCACTGAAGGCAGGTATGGCGACAGGGAACGACTGCTCAGGGAGCTTGACCATATGAAGAGTATCGGTATCACTAACCTGAGGGTGATGGTCGGTCCTGAAGGGCCTGACAATGAGCCTTATCGTGTTACCCCTGCACTGCAGGTGGCTCCCGGAGAGTACAGCCGGGAGATGCTTGACGGGCTCGACTTCCTGATGGCCGAGATGGGAAGGAGGGAGATGCATGCCATCCTTTTTCTCAACAATGCCTGGGACTGGAGCGGTGGATTCTCTCAGTACCTCAGCTGGAACGGCTATGGCCCCATACCCAATCCCAATATACCCCCAAACACATGGCCTCAGTTCATGAGTTTCTCCGGCCGGTTTAACACCTGCGAGCCATGCATCAGCCAGTTTGAGGAGTTCATCAGGTTCATCCTCGGGCGGACAAACAGGTATACCGGTATAAAATATACCGATGACCCTGCTATCATGACCTGGGAGATAGCCAATGAACCCCGTGCATTCTCTGACGAGAACATACCCGCCTTTGAGGCCATGATAGCCCGTATTGCAGGTCTCCTTCAGGAGCTCGACGGGAACCACCTGGTCACTACCGGAACAGAGGGACGTCACGGGTGCGAACAGCAGATGGAGGTTTTTGAGCGCATCCATGCAGATCCGAACATTGATTACCTGGTGATGCATATATGGCCTAAGAACTGGGGCTGGCTCGATAATGCTGACATCGCGGGGACCCTGGATTCGTCTCTTGTCAAGACCAATCAGTATATAAATGACCACCTTGAGGTGGCTGAGAGGCTCAACAAGCCGATAGCACTGGAGGAGTTCGGGCTGCCACGCGATCAACACGGGTTCTCACCATTGGAACCAACTTCCTTGCGGGATGCGTATTATGACAATGCCTTCAGCCAGGTGCTGGATCATGCCGGCAGGCGCGGCCCACTGGCCGGATGCAACATCTGGGCATACTCTGGAGAGGGCAGGGCTGCCGAAGGACGGATACACTGGCTGCCGGGAGATGACTACCTGGGTGATCCGCCACAGGAAGAACAGGGACTTAATTCAGTCTTTGATACCGATTCAACCATTGAACTGATCTCAGTACACAACCGCCGCCTCAGGGAGGTGATCAATAAATGACCGTATCATGCACAAAACAGTGATTGTGGCTGTTGCACTAATGCTTGTGACAGCCTGTAACACAGGGGAGAGCAGGAAGAAAGACACTGCTGATCAGTCAGCCACCCGGGAGACTGTCACCATGCTTGCCGGACTGAAACACGCGGCCGGGGAGGGAATAATGTTCGGCCACCAGGATGACCTTTCATACGGAATAGGATGGGTATACCCGGATGGTGAGTCAGATGTCAGGAGAGTGACCGGTGATTACCCCGCTGTCTATGGCATGGACCTGGGCGATATTGAGCACCGCTCACCGGTGAACCTTGATTCTGTGCCATTTGACCATATGAAAATATTTGTACGGCAGATATGGGAACGAGGAGGTGTGATAACCTTAAGCTGGCACGTTGACAATCCGCTTACCGGCGGCAACTCATGGGATATCTCTTCTGATAAGGTTGTAGCCTCGGTCTTGCCGGGAGGGGAAAAACATGATGAATTCAGGGCATGGCTGGACAACCTGGCAGAGTTCCTAGGCTCACTAAGGGATGACCAGGGTGTGGCCATACCGGTCATCTTCCGTCCCTGGCATGAACATACCGGCAGCTGGTTCTGGTGGGGACAGAAGCTCTGTACCACCGAAGAGTTCATTGCACTGTGGAGATTCACATTCGATTACCTCTGCAACGAAAAGAACATTCACAACCTGCTCTTCGCCTACTCAAGCGGAGGCGATATTGAAAACACGGAACAATACCTTGAGCGTTATCCGGGTAACGACTATGTTGATCTCATGGGCTTTGATTATTACCAGATGCCTGATGCCGGCAACAGCTCATTCACTGAAAATGTCAGCAGGGTTCTCGAAATTGTTACTGAGGCTGCTTCCGGTCAAGGCAAGCTGGCAGCGCTGACCGAGGCAGGATATGAAGGTATCCCTGACTCTGCATGGTGGACCACTGTTCTCTGGCCGGCCATCAAAGATCACCGTATATCCTATGCCCTTGTCTGGCGCAACGCTCATAACCGGCCGGGACACTTCTATGCACCCTGTCCTGACCATGTCAGTGCGGCGGATTTTATATGTTTCCATAACCTGCCGGAGACCCTTTTTCAGAAGGATATAACGGCTCTTGATATTTATAACAGGGAATAACCTTTAAAACAGAATGGACAATTTCAAAACACGTTTGGGGAAGCTCACCGCGGAGCATGAAGAACTGATCACCCGGACTAACCGCAAGGTCACCACAGGGAACGGCATCTTTGAGAGATATGAATATCCTGTCCTTACGGCAGCACACACACCGCTTTCATGGAGGTATGACCTTAACCCGGACACCAACCCGCACCTGATGGAACGGTTTGGTATCAATGCTGCATTCAATGCCGGCGCCATGAAGCTTGACGGCAAATATCTGCTTGCAGTTAGGGTTGAGGGTTACGACAGGAAGTCGTTCTTCGCCATTGCCGAGAGTCTCAATGGAGTGGATAACTTCCGTTTCCGCGATTACCCCGTGACCATGCCTGAGACGGATGATCCTGACATCAACGTTTACGATATGAGGTTGACCAGGCATGAGGACGGATGGATCTACGGGGTGTTCTGCACCGAGAGGAAAGACCCTGACGCTGCCCCGGGAGATCTCTCCTCTGCCGTGGCCGCTGCCGGCATCGCCCGCACGCATGACCTGGTGACATGGGAGCGGCTTCCTGACCTCGTCTCCGCCAGCCAGCAACGCAATGTGGTCCTCCATCCGGAGTTTGTCAACGGCATGTATGCTCTCTATACCCGTCCACAGGACGGCTTTATTGATGCCGGCAGCGGCGGAGGGATAGGCTGGGCACTGGTGAAGGATATCTCACACGCTGTTATTGAACCGGGCGCCGAGAAGATTATCAATCAAAGACATTACCACACTATAAAGGAACTGAAGAATGGCGAGGGGCCACATCCCATCAAAACTCCTGCAGGATGGCTGCACCTGGCTCACGGTGTCAGAGGATGCGCTGCCGGACTGCGTTATGTCCTGTATCTCTATATGACATCCCTGGATGATCCCTCGGAGATGATAGCCGAGCCGGGAGGCTATTTCATGGCCCCGGTAGGTGAGGAACGCATAGGCGACGTTTCCAACGTGCTCTTCTCAAGCGGATGGATAGCTGATGACGACGGAACAGTCTTTATCTATTATGCTTCATCTGACACACGGATGCACGTTGCTGTTTCCTCTGTTGACCGGCTGGCAGATTACTGCATGAATACCGCGGCCGACAGGCTTCGCTCTGCGGAATCGGTAAAAACGTTGAATGCAATTATTGACAGGAACAGGCAATACCTGACGGGGCTATGACAACTGACAGTGCAAATCTTCTTGGGAGGATGAAGGAAAGGGCCGGGACGGAGCTGGCTGAGAATATTCTGCCATGGTGGATCAATAGGATGCCTGACATTCAGAGGGGCGGCTTTTATGGCAGGATAGACGGACATGAAAAGACCATTGCGGATGCTCCCAAAGGCGGGATACTCAATGCCCGCATCCTCTGGAGCTTCTCGGCGGCATATGCCAGGCTCGGGGATCAGGCATACCTGGAGATGGCCACACGTGCACGGGATTATATCTTCCGCCATTTTTT
>CAZVLJ010000104.1:0-5758 GCA_964627825.1 uncultured Rikenella sp.
TGGCGTTTTATGTATTTATGGCAGTTTTACTGACACAATTGCATGAAACCCGTAAACAAAATATAATGGACGCACATTTCTCACAGAGAGTCAATGATATTCTTGGATACAGCAAGGAGGAGGCCATCAGGCTTGGCAACAGCCATATCAGCCCTGAACACCTCTTTCTGGGTATACTTCGCGAAGGCGAAGGGGTTGCTGTGGACATACTTTTAAATAACGGTGTTGATCTGCTGATGCTTAAGGGATCAATAGAAAAGAGCATCAAGGCCGACAAGCCTGTTACCATGGCTGACAGTGACATCCTTCCTCTGCTCAAGAGCACGGAACGGGTGCTGAGGCTGGTACATATCGAAGCCAAGGCATTGAAAACAAGGGTGATTGATACCGAACACCTGCTCATGGCAATCCTTCGTGATGAGAGTAACCTGGTAACCAGGTTTCTTACAGAGCTAGATATTGATTATAGTCTTGTCAAAAAGGCAGTAGAGGCAGGCAATCCTGCTGCCCAGGCCGACTTTCCCCGTGATGAGGATGAAGAGGGAATATTTTCCAATCCGGGTCAGGGCAGGCAACCGCAGGGTGGCCAGCAGGCGCCGCGAAGCTCCTCTGAAACACCAGTTCTTGACAACTTTGGCATTGACCTCACCAAGGCCGCCGAGGAAAACAGGCTTGACCCGGTGGTTGGCAGGGAGCGTGAGATAGAGCGACTGGCGCAGATTCTCTCAAGGCGAAAGAAGAATAATCCTGTACTGATTGGCGAACCGGGAGTAGGAAAATCAGCCATAGCCGAAGGCCTGGCACTGAGGATCACCAAAAGGAACGTCTCCAGGGTGCTCTTTAACAAAAGGGTTGTTGCCCTTGACCTTGCCTCTATAGTTGCCGGCACCAAGTACCGTGGTCAGTTCGAGGAGAGGATGAAGGCAATACTGAACGAGCTGGCAAAAAATGACAATATCATTTTATTCATAGACGAGATACATACAATAGTTGGCGCCGGCGGCGCCAGCGGCTCTCTTGATGCTGCCAACATGCTCAAGCCTGCCCTGGCAAGGGGAGAGATTCAGTGCATTGGCGCTACCACACTTGATGAATACAGGCAGCATATTGAAAAGGACGGCGCTCTTGAACGCCGGTTCCAGAAAGTACTTGTTGATCCAACCACTATAGAGGAGACAATAGATATTCTCAATAATATCAAGGAACGATACGAGGAACATCATAATGTAACTTATACTCCTGATGCCATTGAGGCATGCGTTAAGCTGACAAACAGGTACATAAGCGACAGGAATCTGCCTGACAAGGCGATAGACGCAATGGATGAGTCAGGCTCAAGGGTACATATATCCAACATTGTCGTTCCGGAAAAGATCCTTGCCCTGGAGAAACAGCTTGAGGACACAAAGAAGGAGAAGAGTAACGCTGTCAAGAACCAGAATTACGAGCGTGCAGCCAGCTTCCGCGATAAAGAACGTGATATCCTTGATCTTATAGAAGCAGAGAAAAAACGCTGGGAAAAAGAACTGGCTCAGAATCGAGAACTTGTTGATGCTGAGAAGGTTGCAGAAGTAGTGGCAATGATGACCGGAGTCCCCGTGCAGAGAATTGCCCAGACTGAAGGAACCCGCCTGCTCCAGATGGCTGAGGAACTGAAAACCAGCATCGTGGGTCAGGATGAGGCGATAGCCAAGATAGTCAAGTCGATACAACGCAACCGGGCCGGACTTAAGGATCCGAACAAACCTATCGGCACCTTCATCTTCCTTGGTCCCACAGGGGTGGGTAAAACCCAGCTGGCCAAGGTTCTTGCAAAATTCCTTTTTGATTCAACTGACAACCTGATAAGGGTTGACATGAGTGAATACATGGAGAAATTCTCGGTATCACGCCTTGTAGGAGCCCCTCCCGGATACGTTGGTTACGAGGAGGGCGGGCAACTGACTGAAAAGGTGCGTCGCAAACCTTACTCAGTGGTGCTGCTCGATGAGATTGAGAAGGCTCACCCCGATGTGTTCCATATACTTCTGCAGGTTCTGGATGAGGGTCAGCTCACTGACAGCCTCGGTCGCAGGATTGACTTCCGGAACACGATAGTCATAATGACCTCCAACATCGGCACCCGCCAGCTTACTGAGTTCGGCACTGGTGTCGGTTTTGAGACTTCCGCAAAGCGAACGACACGTAATGAGCAGAACAAGAGCATCCTGCAGAAAGCCCTGCAGAAAACCTTCGCTCCCGAGTTCCTGAACAGGATAGACGACGTGATCATGTTCAACCAGCTTACCAGGGAGGATATTGATAAGATCATTGATATAGAGCTCACGGGCCTCTTTGACAGGATAGCAGCACTGGGATACAAGATGAAGCTCAGCGCTCCGGCACGCGACTTCATGGCAGACCGCGGTTTTGACGTTCAGTACGGCGCAAGGCCGCTGAAAAGGGCAATACAGAAGTATCTTGAGGACCCGCTGGCGGAGGTGATAATCAAGAGTGACGTCACCGAAGGTGCCGTCATCAGCGTGGGTTACTCCAAGGGCAAGGAGGAGCTGACCTTTAAGGTTGGCGGCAAAAAGGACACCGAGGAGCCGGCAGAGGAGGAGAACAACAGTTAAGTCTGCAGTTTGAGACTCCGACGCAGGAGGTGGCTCAACCCCGCATCCGCCTGCTGGCGGATCGGGACGGCAGTACCAGTAGGCAGTCGGCAGTTTTATCCCGTACACGAAGTGTCGGGACGGCAGTACTAATAAATGTCTAATAATCAGGAGGTTGCTTGTATTGCCAAATGACCTTCAGACCTCAGACCTTCAGACCTTCAGACCCTCAGACCTTCAGACCTTTTCAGCATACAGATCGAACTCCGTTGACCCGGTTACCTTCACATTGATGAAGGTGCCGGGTTCAATGTTTCCGGAGCCTGTTATCAATATCTCCTGGTCAATCTCCGGAGAGTCATGTTCACTGCGCCCAACAAGAAAAAGCCCCTCTCTCCTGTCGGTTATTACCTTTATTACCTTACCAACCATGGCGGCATTCCTTGTTGCAGATATCTCCTGCTGCAGTGCCATGATCTCTGCCACCCTCTTTTCTTTGATTCTTTCTGGTGTTATATCACTGAAATGCAGGGCAGCATGGGTGTTCTCCTCGTGAGAATAACGGAAAGCTCCTAGCCTGTCAAATCGGTACTCCCTTATGAAACCGAGCAGTTCTCCGAACTCTTTTTCGGTTTCGCCGGGGTGACCGGCTATAACCGTTGTACGAACAGCAGCACCGGGCACGAGCCTTCGGATATCACTCAACAGCTGCCTCGTGCCGGCACTGTTGTGCTCCCGCCTCATCATCCGCAGCACCTTGTCTGAGATATGTTGTATCGGTAAGTCTATATATTTGCATATCTTGGGATTATCCTGCATCATCTCAAGTAACTCAACAGGAAAGTCAGAGGGGTACAGATAGTGGAGTCTGATCCAGCCCAGCTCCTCTATTGCAGATAGCCGGCTGACAAGTTCAGGAAGCATCTGTCTGCCATAAAGATCAGTTCCATAGAGTGTTATATCCTGCGCTATGAGTATCAGTTCCCTTACACCGCTATTGGCAAGCTGCCTGGCCTCGTCCACTAGCTCTTCCATGGGTGTTGAGATATACATGCCCCTGATGTCAGGGATTGCACAGAAGGCACAGGTGCGGTCACATCCTTCAGAGATCTTAAGGTATGCGTAATGGGACGGGCCGGTAAGGACACGCTCCCCGTTAAGCTCAGGCCGGTATGCCAGTCCCAGGTGACTGATAATCTCCTGTGGCCTGTTAACCCCGAACCAGCCGTCAACCTCAGGCAGCTCATCATGGAGCTCCCGTCGGTATCTCTCTACCAGGCAACCCATTACAAGAAGCCTGCCCCTGCCCTCCTTCCTGATGGCTTCGGCATGTCTCAGGATGGTCTCAATGCTCTCCTCCCTGGCATCATTGATGAAACCGCACGTATTGATTATGACAATGTCAGCCGGAACCTCAGAATCAGCCATGACACTATAGCCGCCGGCTTCAAGTTGTCGAATGAGTTTCTGTGAATCGACGGTGTTCTTTGAACAACCCAGGGTAACTATATTAACCCTGTTACCCTTCATCACGAGTTATCGCTGAAGAGTGAATCGACGAATGCGTATCGGTTGAAGATCCTCAGATCCTCCATCTTCTCTCCCACTCCGATATATTTGACAGGTATGCGGAACTGGTCAGAGATGCCAATAACCACACCACCCTTTGCGGTGCCGTCCAGTTTAGTGATTGCCAGTGCGTTGACCTCTGTTGATGCGGTGAACTGCTTTGCCTGTTCAAAGGCATTTTGTCCGGTTGATCCGTCCAGTACCAGGAGTACCTCATGTGGTGCAGAGGGAATTACTTTTTCCATCACCCGCCGGATCTTTGAGAGCTCGTTCATCAGCCCCGTCTTATTATGGAGCCTGCCTGCCGTATCTATTATAACAATATCTGTTCCTGCTGACACTGCTGATTTGACAGTGTCATAAGCTACGGAGGCCGGGTCAGCACCCATCTTCTGACTGACCATTGGCACGCCGGCCCTTTCTGACCATATCTTCAGCTGCTCAATAGCCGCTGCCCGGAAGGTGTCAGCTGCCCCCAGCAGCACACTCCGTCCGGCCTGCCTGAAGTTATATGCCAGCTTGGCTATGGTTGTGGTCTTTCCTACACCGTTGACGCCAACAACCATAATAACATAGGGTCTGGCGGGCAGTGGCGCATCAAATCCCGATGAGACATCGTGCGTGCTGCTGTTCTCCTCAAGCAGCCCGGCTATCTCCTCACGCAGGATGGCATTAAGCTCTGAAGTGCTTACATATTTGTCGCGTGCAACACGTTTTGACACCCTGTCAATAATCCTCAGGGTGGTATCAACACCCACGTCTGATGAAACCAGGACCTCCTCCAGGTTGTCAAGGACCTCGTCGTCAATCTTTGATTTGCCTGCAACGGCCCTGGTAAGCCTGGAAAAGACACTCTCACGCGTCCGGGTCAACCCGCGGTCAAGGATCTCCTTTTCTTCTTTCCTGAATAATCCGAATAATGCCATCACTCTGATCTTGATGCCTCAAAAGTAAAAAAAGAGACGCACTTGGCGGCGTCTCCCTGTAAAAACTGATCAGGAATCCTGACCCTATTTCTTTTCAAAGAAGTCCTTGACGTGATCGTTATGAACCATCTCTTCCTTGAACTGATATGCTCCCGACTTATCCGACTTCACCACCTTGATGCATTTGGTGAATGATTTGCCGGTTCCTGTCTTAAGTGTTGCAACAACTTTCTTAGCCATGACTTAAAGATTTATTTTATCTCCCTGTGTACAGTGACCTTTTTGAGAATCGGATTGTATTTCTTTCTCTCAAGACGGTCAGGGGTGTTCTTACGGTTCTTTGTGGTAATATACCTTGAGGTGCCAGGCACTCCGGATTCCTTGTGCTCTGTGCATTCAAGGATTACCTGCACCCTGTTGCCTTTACTCTTCTTTGCCATTTTCTCTCCGGTTTATTTTATTTGACAATGTATCCTTTTTCCTTAGCTTCCTTAAGCACAGATGCAAGCCCGTTCTTGTTGATGTTCCTCATTCCTGCTGCTGATACCTTAAGGGTGATCCACCTGTTCTCCTCCGGAAGATAATACCTCTTGGTGAACAGGTTGGCCATAAACTTTCTCTTGGTCCTCCTCTTCGAGTGGGAAACGTTGTTCCCAACCACTGCTTTCT
>CAZVLJ010000105.1:0-5704 GCA_964627825.1 uncultured Rikenella sp.
TTTCAATTTGTGATTTAACGATCTTTGACACACCAGTGGCCGAGAAGTCAAACGAGGCTCTTGAGTTGTGAATTGCTTTCAATTTGTGATTTAACGATCTTTGACACACCACAGGTGCAGTTTAATGTCTGGATAAGTGTGTTTTAGGCCTGCAAAGAGAACTAAAAAAGTGTGTCGCAAAAACCTCCCTGTGTTAGTAATGGGGAGGTTTTTTGCATTCTACACTTAAAACAGCTCCAATTGTTGAGGTGTATCAGGTGGCTCTGCCTGTTTCCTCTCACGGAAGAATTCCATCATTCCGAATTGCTTATCAGTAATCGTGAAAATTATCACCTCACCGTGAGGTGGAAGAAAACCCTTTACTCTTTTTATATGAACATCGGCATTTTCTCTTGAGTTGCAGTGTCTGGAGTAGATTGAAAATTGCACCATTGTAAATCCATCACGAATGAGATCCTTCCGGAACCTTGCGGAGAATTTCCTGTCCTTTTTAGTATCGGTAGGCAAATCGAAAAATACAAACACCCACAAGATTCTATAAAAGTTTAACCTGTTAGCGACCTTCATCCAAATTGCCAATACATTATTTCAGTACCGGGAATAAGAGTTTCCGAGATTCTCCCGCATAGCATCTGATCAATGATGCGGTGGTCCTCTGTGCGGCTATCATTAACGGGCTTGTTGAGCCGTCAATCATTACATCAGCTGAAGGGATAATAAGAAGCCTCTTCTTAATCTCCGGAGTCAACTCCTCAATATCCTCGAAATCTTCAGCAATCGCCATAGTAATCCTATCTACAAACGGACGGTATGGTTCCATTATATCATCGGCAAGACAATAAGGATTGTATTTATTACGGTGATGAATGCCCAGGAAAGACATTAGCCCGGAAGCAACAAGCGACCGTGCAATAACAGCCCGCAGTAATGCATAACCATAATTCAGAAGGTTGTTGGGCGGCTCACCATGCCTGTGCCTTCGGAATCCCGATTCACTGCCGTAAAGCGCAGACCAGTAAAACGAGGCTGCCCTAGCTTCATAATTATCTGGATCACCACTACGCACAGAACCAGCCCAATAATTCATATTCTTCGCCTCAATGCCTATAAATTCAAGCAGCGCAGCCTGATTGTTTATCTTAGCCACAACAGTCTGCTGCCACAGGTTCTTCCTCAAAGGTTCTGAGGATTCCACCTGACACCTCACTGTCTCTGTAAAGGCATGGTGTTCATGCATTCTTAAAAGCAGTGCATCAGGAAGGTGTCTTGAATTACAGATTAACACTGCCGCATTGTTCTCCATTAAAGCCATCATAAGCGCGGCTGTTAAGACAACCTGAGTATTATCGAGCACAATTACTCCTGTATCTTCAACGGGAACAGATTTTGATGATTCGTCTCCAGTATAATCAATGTGCAACTGCCCTTCCTTTAGTGAGAGCTTACAGGGATTACCAAAATATAGGGTACGTTTAATCATTCCCCAATTTTTATGATGTCACCAAGGTGATTCACTCTGATCTTTACAGCGCCCTTAAGCTTTTCCATCGAAGTAATTCTTTTGTATGCAAAATCATAACTTTTTTGTATTGTGGTCTCATACTGGTGCCTAAACCAATAATCACCTTTGGACATTTTTTGTACCCTGAACATGTTTTTACTAAGCAGGGCTCTGTTTGCCGGATCAAAGAAGTTAACTTCTTCAGGATTAAGATCAAAAACAAAGAGGTCATTAATCTGCATGGAAAAAAGGAACCGGAGATCATCCTTATCACTGCGGTCTATCACGGGATATATAGACCCATTAGTGTAAAGGTTAACCAAACAGCTTGATACAGCTTCCCAAAATGATACTATACGGTCTTTATACCTTCCGTTTTCGTCCGCATAGATCAGGGCATGATGGTTACCCTTCGTGTATACATAACCATCCCTTACCGACTCAAGGTTTCCATCGTCAAATACTGTAACATGTTTCAGCACTATGCCCTTTTCTTTATTCTGCCATATAGGGTCATTCAAATAATCCCTGAATGCCTGCTTTATACCCCCCTTGGCGTCTATCCTTTGCCTGACAAGTTTCTGTGCAGTGGGATCGACAATTTTTCCTACCTGGGCAGTGGTCAGATTTTCTGATAATGGCACCCTCTTCGTAAACCTTGTACTCAAAATTGTTACTTCTTTAATCTCTTTCTCACCTATGAAGATAGGTTCTTTGAATGCTTTGGCTGGGTCTCCTTTGAATTCTGCAAGTCTTTCCAAAACAGTCATACGGACCTCCACTCCTACTATCTGGGATGCGGTTATTTCGTCAAGCTTTTTGTTGACATTAATCTTCTCGTACCATCTGTTAATTCCAAAAATTGTGTCTTCATGCAGACTCCCTCGAGGAGCCCAAGTCACCTGTTCCTTCTCCCCTTTGGAGGTATTGATTATATTTATCTTTCTGCTCAAGACTTTTGACCCCGGCTTTTTAAACGACACTAGGATTTCTCCAAGACTTTCCATTGCTTTACTGCGAAGGTCCGGTGCCGGAGCGGGAAATCTGAAAGACTTCTCTTTCATCTCACGGGTCGTTTCGAACAGTTGATTTGCATTGTTGATACGCTGTATTATGCCCTGAGTTGTCAATGCCACCACCAGGGCATCAAGGGCATGATGACGCTGATCATCCCTTTTGCTCCAGTTTTTTATTCGCTCAACTTTCCTTAGTCCATTCTCCCGATCCTTCTCCTCCCTCCATTCAGTTTCTCCAACTGCCCTGTACTTGTCGATATTCATCTCATCAATTAGGCTCTTAAGTTGCCAACTTTCTTTTAGATAGTCTGTCACAGAACCAGTTGTGGTGGTCACTTTGGGAAACACTTCTTTTAGCCTGGTAACGGTTTCAAGGACTATATACTGGGTATCCTTGAGCTGCCTGGCGAGAAAATCGCCTTTTATCTCAGAACCCTTGCACAGGAGATTGTCTTTTTTCGCCCTGGTAATTTTGACTTTCTTGTCCGAATCAAGTCTTCCTGAGCCTTCTGTGAACAGCCTGTTGACATCTGTCACGTATCTTCCCAGTTCTGCATCTCCTTTGGATGCCATAAAGTCGTATGCCGTCATCTGATCCTTATCACGATTACATTTGCTGTGTGCAATTATCTTATTAGTCATGGCATCATTGAATGACCTTGACCATGGGATTATATGTTCAATTTCGGCCTCACCGTTATATAATTGAGAGACAGTTATATTCTGTCCGCAATACAGGCATCGCTTCTCAGTCTCATCCCAAAGTCTGTATCTCAGTAGGTCGGAACCGTTAACCCGGCTAAATCCATGCTCCTGTTTAAGTCTTAATGAAATTGTATCATTAAGTTTCCTCAGGTTCCTGTTCTTCTGGGTGAGTTCTTTCCTCTGCTTTGCATTGTTTTTAAGGTCTCTGGCAAGTTCAACCCTCACTTCATCAATATTCCCGTAAGTGTCAATAATTCCATTTACCACATTAACAACCTGGTTAAGTACCTGTTCCACAACCGGATTCCTGAGAGAATTCGGGAAGATTCTATCCATGTGAATTTTAAATTCTTCACGGTGGACATGTTCAGGGTTCTGGTAACCAATAGCAACACATGCATCATAATAGTTTTTACCCTCTTCAAGGTGAGGCAGAAGCTTTCTTATTGCCCTCGTGCTTAAACTCCCATAATCCGAAGTATAACCTACTTCACTTGCAATAATCTCAGCTTGAGTATAAGTAAAACCATATCTTTTGACGAGAGTCTTAATAACATCACTTTCATCATCAAGAGAATAGGTAATATGCCAGAGGTCATAAAGGCCCGTGGAAATTGTCTTTTGAGTACTATCAAAGGAAAGGTATCTGCCAGGTTGTTCAATTCCTGCTTTCTTCAGTGCATTAAAGAAAGTAAAATAGGTTTTATTCCCCTCTAGCATATTATAGTTTAGATGGTACGAACGGCCTGAGTATCCAAGAAGTTTCAGTACAGCAGTATATGGCATTGTGTTCCTTTTAGTTAACTTATCAGGGTCATGCAATGCATCAAATACTCTTTTCCTTCCTTCGCTCTCAATACGCAATAGGTTGTTAGACTGGTCCGTAACTTCAAGATTATTTATTTGTTGCCATATTCTGAATTCTTGATAAAACGGGGAACTTTTGGGAACGACTTTATGTCCTTTTTCAAATGAACAATCACTGACCAGATGCTTCTGGCTTTTTAGCTTCCTTTGGTAGAATATTATCTCATTTCTTATTTTCTGGTAAAGGGTTCCTTTGTTTTCCTTGAATGTCTTCCCGGGCATTCCTGTTAGAACGGTTGGATAAAATGAGGCCTGGCATTCCCATATTTTATCAAACTCGGAAATATAAGAATCGCGAGGGAAGATATTCTCTCTGATCCGGAAACCTGGCTCAGTTTCGGTTCTTAACCGGAACCAATCAAGCAACACAATTGGAATCTTGTCTAAATTATTACTCTTGAAATTGATGTATGCATCCCAGAACTGACCTATTGTAATATCTTTCGTCAATTCTCCCAATTCTGCAATTCTGGCCAAGTATGATCCTTCTTCTTTATTCTTGCCTGACTTCCGACTTGACTTGTACCCTCTTCTTTGATTCAAATGAATAAATACTCTCCCGATCTCATCAAGGGAGATGCGTTCTGAAACAGCCATAGAACGTAATCTGTACAGCGTTGCCTCGTCCACACGGTTTAGCAGTTGATCTGAAGGAAACATAGAGTTTTTTCTAAGGTTTCTGTACAGGGCATCTCTACGTGCTTTGAACCTCTGGTTCCCCCTACGGATCATCCGTTTTGTCCTTCGGGCTTCATTTTTGCTTGCTGAGTTCCCCTGATAAAAGTTGCCATGAAAGTCCGGATCCTCATTAACGATCCTTACTCCAGTCTTCAGTATCCTTAGGCTATTATCTTCTTTATCAATCCCGATGAGAGCATAACCTACCGAGTTAACACCAATATCAAGTCCAAGTACTTTCCTCATCTTTTGTTTCTTCAGAAATTTGTTTTACCTTTATCTGACAATTGAAGCAATTCACAATAAGGATTATTCCGTAGTGAAAACTTCCAAAGCGGTCCGGCAACGGGTCGCTTTTTCTTCTTTAAAATTAAACCTTTCTTTTATAAACTGAAATATAACTTGCCCCAATAGTTAAACGACCACAGATTGCCTTGCCCTCCAATAAGTCCCCCATAAAGCAAAATAGCACTGATAATCAGTGCTATTAGGTTTTGTTTTGTGATCCCGGGGCGACTGTTCGCTACGCACAGGCAGTCGCACGTTCCGCTCACGAGCTCGCTCGCGCGGCTCGCTCGGTTCGAACGCTCCTCCCCTTCGCGTTCTCGTCGCCCTTGACCTTAGATTGCATAGTATCCCGGATAAAAAAACGGCCCTTAAGCCGTTTTTCTTCGTGATCCCGGGGCGACTGTTCGCTACGCACAGGCAGGCGCACGTTCCGCTCACGAGCTCGCTCGCGCGGCTCGCTCGGTTCGAACGCTCCTCCCCTTCGCGTTCTCGTCGCCCTTGACCTTAGATTGCATAGTATCCCGGATAAAAAAACGGCCCTTAAGCCGTTTTTCTTCGTGATCCCGGGGCGACTGTTCGCTACGCACAGGCAGGCGCACGTTCCGCTCACGAGCTCGCTCGCGCGGCTCGCTCGGTTCGAACGCTCCTC
>CAZVLJ010000106.1:0-1891 GCA_964627825.1 uncultured Rikenella sp.
AGTGGTCAGCGCGGCGAAACCCAGAATAGACAACTATCCCTTTACAACCCTTACCCCGAACCTCGGGATAGTGAGCTACCGCGATGAGAAGTCGTTTGTGATGGCAGACATACCGGGAATAATAGAGGGTGCAGCTGAGGGGAAGGGTCTCGGACACAGGTTCCTGAGACACATTGAGCGTAACTCGGTCCTGCTTTTCATGATCCCCGCAGACTCGGATGACATAGCAAAAGAGTACCGCATCCTTGTTGAGGAACTGCGGAAATATAACCCGGAACTGCTTGACAAAAAACGGGTCATGGCCATCACCAAATGTGATCTGCTGGATGAGGAACTGACCGATGAGATAAGGCCCCTGCTCCCTTCCGGCATACCCGTTGTCTTCATCTCCGCAATAAACGAAACGGGACTTGTACCGCTGAAAGACGTGCTCTGGAGAGCCATAAACAGCTGATCATGATTGAGCTGGACCGTAACATATTTCTCTTTCTCAATTCCCTTCACACTCCCTTTCTTGACGAGGTGATGTGGATTGTGAGCATGAAGGTGGTATGGATCCCTCTCTACCTGGCAATCATCTGGATGGTCATCAAAAGGTATGGGAAGCGGGCCTGGATACCACTGGTGCTGGTGCCGGTACTGGTACTGATAGATGATCAGGGATCCACCCTCATAAAGAATCTCACCGTAAGGCCCAGACCGTGTCATGAACCTGCCCTGACAGGCATGGTTCATACCGTCAACAGTTACTGTGCAGGGATGTACGGTTTTGTCTCCGGACATGCGGCGAACAGTTTCGGGGTAGCAGCCTTCTCTGCAATACTGCTGAAGAAGAGCTGGTTTTCATGGTCCGTTTTCATATGGGCCGCGCTGGTATCCTATTCAAGAATATACCTGGGAGTGCATTATCCCGGTGATGTGATTGGAGGTGCCTTCCTGGGCATGGCTGCAGGTACTGGCCTGGCCTGGACTGCAGCAATAATGAATAAAAGAATTAAGCGATGAATGTAATAAAGTCACTTTGGGTATGGATATCGAGCATCACCTTCATACTGCTCGCGTTCCCGGTTGCGCTGATACTCTGGCTGCTGGCTCTCGCCTTTGACAGCAGGAGACTGATGAATAACAGGTGGATGGTCATCCAGGGCATAGTGCTGACGAAGATGAGCCCTTTCTGGAAAGTGATAGTTGACGGCCGTGAGAAACTTGACCAGAAGCAGGCCTACGTCATCATCCCCAACCACCAGTCGCTTCTCGATATAGTCTTTTTCAACATGCTGCGTCACCGCCTGAGGTGGGTCTCAAAGATAGAGATATTCCGGGTGCCGCTTGTAGGCTGGGAGATGAGGATGGTAAAGTACATTGAGCTGATCAGGGGTAACAAGAGCAGCGTTATCAAGATGATGGAGAAGTGTGTGGAGTCATTGCACGAGGGGATCTCTGTGGTTATTTTCCCTGAAGGGACCAGGTCATTGACGGGCGCCATCGGCAAGTTCAAGACCGGTGCCTTCCAGCTGGCCGTTAAAACTGACAAGCCGCTGCTGCCGGTGCTTATTGACGGCACGGGCGAGATCATGCCAAAGAAGGGAGGCATTATCTTCAGGAACAGACGTATAGTCAGGATAAGGGTGCTTGATCCCATATTCCCGGGGCAGTTTGGTACAGGTGACCCGGAGGAACTTGCCGCCCGGGTACAGGCTCTCATGGTTACGGCCATGGATCAGCTCCGCAGCGAGGAGTGACAATGCTGCATGGCCTCCGGCTGGAAAACAATCATTACCAACACTACTACCCCCTGCCTCCTGCCTCCTGCCTCCTGCCTCCTGCCTACTGCCTACTGCCTACTGCCTACTGCCTGCTGCCTGCTGCCTGCTGCCTGCTGCCTCCTGCC
>CAZVLJ010000106.1:1991-5689 GCA_964627825.1 uncultured Rikenella sp.
ACTGCCTACTGCCTACTGCCTGCTGCCTGCTGCCTGCTGCCTGCTGCCTCCTGCCACCTGCCCCCTGCCTCCTGCCTGCCCTTCAGGGCATAATTCACCGGGGTTGTTGATAAATCGCCGGACTTCGCCTCGCCTAATTCTTTATATTTGCCCCAAAATTTGGCTTAATGGACGGCAATTATTCAGAGGAGAACATCAAAACCCTTGAGTGGAAGGAGCATATCAGGCTGCGGCCCGGTATGTACATCGGCAAGCTGGGTGACGGCTCGTCTCTCGATGACGGAATATATGTCATGCTGAAGGAGGTGATGGATAATGCGGTGGATGAGTACATGATGGGCTACGGCCGCAAGATAGATGTCAGCATTGCAGGGTCGGAAGTAAGGGTACGCGACTATGGCCGCGGGATACCCCTGGGGAAGGTGCTTGATGTGTCATCCAGGATGAATACGGGCGCCAAGTATGATTCAAAGGCATTCAAGAAATCCGTAGGGCTTAACGGCGTTGGCATCAAAGCCGTCAACGCTCTCTCTTCATCGTTCATTATCAGGTCGTTTCGCGAGAGCCAGCTTAAGGAGATAGAGTTCAGGGCCGGAGATCTGGTGAGAGATGAGTCCCTGAAGGGCACGAAGGAAGAGAACGGTACGGAGGTGATCTTCATCCCGGATGAGGCCATGTTCGGTAACTTCCACTACATCTCCGAGTATGTTGAGAGCATGATGAAGAACTATTCATACCTCAACGCGGGCATGATCATTAACCTCAACGGCAACAAGATAGTCTCACGCAACGGCCTCGTTGACCTCCTGAATGACAATATGAACCACGAAGGACTCTATCCTATCATCCATCTCAAGGGTGATGACATAGAGGTTGCCATGACCCACGGCATGCAGTACGGTGAGGATTATTACAGCTTCGTCAACGGCCAGCATACCTCGCAGGGAGGAACCCATCTTATAGCGTTCCGCGAAGCGATAACCAGAACGGTAAAAGAGTTCTTCAAGAAGGATTTTGATGCCTCGGACATCAGGACCTCAATTATTGCTGCAATCTCTGTAAAGATCGAGGAGCCCATTTTTGAATCGCAGACAAAGACCAAGCTGGGCTCGAAGGATATGGGACCGCAGGGACCTACAGTACGTAACTATATCGTTGACTTTATCCGCAAGCATCTGGATGACTTTCTGCACAAAAACGGGGAGACCGCCCGAATAATGCTGAAGAAGATCCAGGAGTCGGAGAAGGAACGCAAGGCCATCAGTTCAATACAGAAGCTGGCCCGCGAACGCGCAAAGAAGGTGAGCCTGCACAACCGTAAGCTGCGCGACTGCCGTATACACTACAACTCAAATGATGAGCGGAGGCTGGAATCAACCCTCTTCATCACCGAGGGCGACTCCGCCAGCGGCTCAATCACAAAGTCGCGCAACGTGGAGACCCAGGCTGTCTTCAGCCTCAGGGGCAAACCGCTCAATAGTTACGGGCTGACAAAAAAGATAGTCTATGAGAATGAGGAGTTCAACCTGTTGCAGGCAGCCCTCAACATAGAAGAGTCTCTCGATGACCTGCGTTACAACCAGGTGGTGATAGCCACTGACGCTGATGTGGACGGGATGCATATCAGACTGCTGCTGCTGACTTTCTTCCTGCAGTTCTTCCCCGATCTTGTGCGGAAGGGACATGTTTATATCCTTCAGACACCGCTATTCAGGGTACGTAACAAGAAACAGACCCGCTACTGTTACTCCGATGAGGAGCGGCTGAAGGCCATTAAGGACCTGGGACCCGACCCGGAGATCACCCGCTTCAAGGGGCTCGGCGAAATATCGCCTGACGAATTCAGTAATTTCATCGGGAAAGAGATGCGCCTGGAACCCGTGATAATGAAGAAATCAGACCCGTACACACAGTTCCTCGAATTTTATATGGGAAAGAACACGCCTGAGCGTCAGGATTTTATTATTGATAACCTGCGGGTTGAGGAGGAGATCCCCGAGACTGTCCAGGCATGAGTGAAGGTCGTATCAGATTATGAAAGAGAATGATCCTTTTGAACTTATCCCCGACGAAGAAAGCGGGGAGAAGGAAGTAACCAATACAAGCAACATTCCTGAGGCCCTGCATACCGTAACGGCGTTGTCAGGGATGTACCAGGACTGGTTCCTTGATTATGCGTCATATGTTATTCTTGAGCGTGCCGTGCCCCATATCTCAGACGGGCTTAAACCGGTGCAGCGCAGGATACTCTATTCCATGAAAAGGATGGATGACGGACGCTTCAACAAGGTAGCCAACATCATCGGTCACACAATGCAGTTTCACCCTCACGGCGACGCCTCAATAGGCGATGCGCTTGTACAGCTGGGCCAGAAAGATTTGCTGGTGGAGTCGCAGGGAAACTGGGGAAACATACTCACCGGTGATGGCGCGGCAGCCCCCAGGTATATAGAGGCAAGACTCTCAAAGTTCGCCCTGGAGGTGACCTTCAACAACAAGACTACAGAGTGGATGAGCTCCTATGACGGGAGGAACAGGGAACCCGTTACCCTCCCGGTGAAATTCCCGCTATTGCTGGCAATGGGTGTGGAAGGGATAGCGGTGGGGCTCTCTTCGAAGATACTGCCCCATAATTTCAATGAGCTGATAGATGCATCCATCAGTTACCTGCAGGGTAAACCCTTCGAGATCTATCCCGATTTCCCGACAGCAGGGATGATTGATGTGTCAAAATACAATGACGGCGCCAGGGGGGGAGTGGTGAAGGTCAGGGCCAGGATAGAAAAGAGTGACAGAAGGGGGCTGTTGATAACCGAGATACCTTTCGGACGTACCACCTCATCACTCATTGAATCAATTGTAAAGGCCAATGACCGTGGCAAGATAAGGATCAAGAAGATAGATGACAACACTGCCGGCGGGGTAGAGATAGTCATACAGTTGCAGGGCGGCGTCTCACCTGACAAGACCATTGATGCACTCTATGCATTCACTGACTGTGAACTATCCATCTCACCCAATGCCTGTGTCATCACTGACGAGAACAAGCCCGCTTTCATAGGCGTAAGTGACATACTCAGGCACTCGGCTGACCAGACAGTCAAGCTCCTTACCCGTGAGCTGGAGATCAGAAAGGCTGAGCTCGATGAGGAGTGGCACTTCTCATCACTTGAAAAGATCTTCATTGAAAAGAGAATCTACCGTGATATTGAAGAGTGTGAGACATGGGAGGCGGTGATCAGTGCCATTGACAAAGGACTTAAACCATACAGGAAGCTCTTCAGGCGCGAGATCACCCGTGAAGACATTATAAAACTCACCGAGATAAAGATCAAGCGTATCTCGAAATATGACTCGTCGCGTGCCGATGAACATATCAGTGGTATTGAAGATCAGCTGGAGGAGGTGACAAATCACCTGGCTCATATCATTCCATATGCTATCAACTATTACCGCCAGATAAAGAAAAAGTACGGTAAGGATAAGGAGCGCCGTACAGAGATAAGGAGCTTTGAGACCATTGAAGCCACCAAGGTGGTGGCAGCCAACGCCAAGCTCTATGTCAATCGTCAGGAGGGTTTCATTGGCACCAGCCTGAAGAAGGATGAATATGTATGCGACTGTTCTGATATTGATGATATCATTGTGATCAGGAAAGATGGTTCCTATCTCATCACAAAGGTTACCGAAAAGCAGTT
>CAZVLJ010000107.1:0-291 GCA_964627825.1 uncultured Rikenella sp.
TAAAAGTATACAGTATGTCAATCGGGCTGATAATTTTTCTGATAATAATAGGGCTTCTGCTCTTCATCATTGAGTTCATGCTCATTCCGGGAATTACCATTGCCGGCATCGGCGGTGCAGTCTGCCTGGTGACGGCAATAGTGTTTGCTTTTGCCAGTCACGGGACAGCGGCAGGCTTCCTGGTGCTCGGCATAACTGCACTGGTAATGATGGTGCTGACCGTTCTTATGCTGAAAGCGGGCACATGGAACAAGCTCATGCTCAAGACAGCTATTGATGCCAAAGTTGATA
>CAZVLJ010000107.1:354-5453 GCA_964627825.1 uncultured Rikenella sp.
GCTGGCTCCCGGAGGAAAGGTTCTGGTCAACGGTGAGTATTTCGAGGCAAAATCAATTGACATTCTGATTGACCCCAGGCAGGAGATCGAGGTTATCAGGATTGACGACAATAAACTGATTGTAAAACCAATAAATAAATAGATATGGGCGGATTAGGCATTTATGTAATAATCATTGTAGGAGCAATAATCCTGCTGTGGATTCTTCTTTACTTCATTCCGATAGGACTCTGGTTCCAGGCACTTGTGTCAGGCGTACGGATAAGCCTGTTGCAGCTGATCTTCATGCGGTGGAGAAAGGTCCCGCCATCAATAATTGTGGGAGCTATGATCGAAGCCGACAAGGCCGGGCTGAAGCTTAACCGTGACGAGCTGGAGGCACACTATCTTGCCGGCGGGCATGTGCCGCAGGTTGTTCATGCACTGGTCTCGGCGAACAAGGCAAATATTGACCTGTCGTTCAAGATGGCTACTGCCATTGACCTGGCTGGTCGTGATGTCTTCCAGGCAGTGCAGATGTCAGTTAACCCTAAAGTAATAGATACACCGCCTGTTACAGCTGTTGCGCGTGATGGCATCCAGCTTATCGCGAAGGCAAGGGTGACCGTCAGGGCCAATATCAAACAGCTGGTGGGCGGTGCCGGCGAAGAGACAGTTCTGGCCCGCGTTGGCGAGGGTATTGTTTCATCAATCGGTTCGGCTCACAGCCACAAGGAGGTGCTTGAGAACCCTGACAGGATAAGCAAGACGGTGCTTGAGAAAGGGCTTGATGCCGGAACGGCATTTGAGATACTCTCAATTGATATTGCTGACATAGATATAGGCAAGAACATTGGCGCAGTGCTGCAGATGGATCAGGCTAACGCCGACAAGAACATTGCCCAGGCCAAGGCCGAGGAACGCCGTGCTATGGCTGTAGCTTATGAGCAGGAGATGAAGGCCAAGGCACAGGAGGCACGGGCCAAGGTCATCGAGGCCGAGGTGGAGATTCCTCTCGCCATGGCTCATGCTTTCAAGACGGGCAACCTGGGTATAATGGACTACTACAGAATGAAGAATATCGAGGCCGACACCAGCATGCGTGACTCTATTGCCAAGCCACCCACCTCGGGAGGAGAGAAGAAGAAGTAGTCAGCAGTTGGCAGTACCAGTCGGCAGTAAATGGAATAAGTGTTCGACTGCGGACTGCAGATTGAATACTGCGGACTTTCGGCTACTTCAGGTAGAAAAGTATCATTCTTTCAATGGCTTCCTGGCATACCTCGCAGAATGAATCTGCCTGGTTGCTCTTCATGCGGCAGTCATAGGAGGGCCGGTAAATGCCTTTGGCTGAATAGCCTCCTCCCTCAAAGAGGCCCGTAACGCCAATATACCTTTTGTCATTGGGTGTTGGAACAGGCACTGATCTGGCGATCAAATGCTTCCACTTGGAGTCAAAATCAACCCTTGTGGTGATATTTGGTTCCCAGGGTTCCACATCAAGAGGGTAAAACTCCTCGTAGGCAACCTCTGAAGAGTAATATTCATCAGCCAGCCCTGCAAATCCGTGCCCAAACTCGTGGGTTAGCACCTGCGGCGTGAGAGCATGATCAGCGGTGACGGCGCTGTAGTAGTTATAAACGCCTCCGCCGCCGTACCTGGGGCTGTTTATCAGAACAATTATCTGGTCATGAGGCGCTGCTGCAGCATAATCGTTGACCCTGCGTATATCCTGGGTGGTAAGGTAACGGTCAACATCAAATGTATAATAGCTTGCACTGAGGGCCGTGTTTACATAGATGCCTTCGCCCGGCACGTCGGTGCCCGACTCCTGCGAGGGCGCCTCAATGGCCCAGATGTTGATCCGGTCCTGGTACTTGTCAAACGGTTTCTCCGCAAAGAGGATATCAGCCATACGCTTGACATCATTCCTGAACTTCTCCATCTCACCGCGGGTATAGCCCTCCGCAATAAACGCAATATCCAGCGAAGTGTGTGGATCGCCGGTCCCGAGGATCCTGGTTGCCAGAGCTGCATCGGTTGTCTCCCTGGTTATGAAATAACTGGCCGGGTCAATGACTGTCTCGTACAGTTTTGAGAATTTGCCGTCACGCTCCCTGATACTGAGCACAAAGTTGACCTTGTGTTTCGGGAAGGGGAAGGTGGCAACCTCGTGGAACACCCTTTCCATCTTTTTCGCCTCTGCGGTGGTCTGCCACTCCTGGTAGAGAGTGCAGAAGCCGCGTGAGTATATCAGCATTCCGGTTGAGTCATCATAGACCTCGTACCTGAAGTTGCCGTATCCGAACGGGTCATTGAGGTTTATCAGCGAACCACCCCAGAAGGGCTCTTCCCTGAATGATACCGGGTAAACCCTGGTTGTTGTGCTGTTACCGGCCATCATGAAGTCAAACCTCATGGTGCAGTCTTTAAAATAGTCATCAAACACTACCTGTGCCTGAAGCGACAATGTCAGAAACAGGAGTGACAATACTGAAAGTGATCTCATGATTTGACAGTTTTAGAACGTAAAGGTACTAAACTGACAGCCACAACAAAAAATAATTTGTAATTTCACGGCCATAACAGACGGAAGTATGTTTCACTCATTTGATCCCGTAATTGCTGTCAGAGAGTTCCTGGCAAACCTTGGCATACCCCCCGGGGCTGTATCGTGGCTGAGCACGGTGATACTGGTGACAGCGGTAGGATTGCTGGCATGGCTCTCTTTCGTTGTTACACGCCGGATATTGATCAGTATCTTTTCCCGCATAGTAAAACGCTCACGATCAGTATACGACGACAAATTTCTGGAGACAAGGATGTTCATACGCCTGGCGATGATCGTTCCCGGTGTGATAGTCTGGTATATTGCCGGCTGGATGCTTCGCGAGAATCCCGGATGGCTGAATTTCATTCACAAGACCACCGCTTTGTACATAGTGATCTTCGCCAGCCTCACCCTCACAGCCTTTGTGGAAGGCTGGCACCGGATATGGCTGATGCAGCCTATCTCAAGGGGAAGGTCAATCAAACCCTACATCCAGATTGTGAAGGTGCTGATCATCTTTGCCGGCATCCTCATTATGATCTCAGTACTATTCAGGATCAGCATTACCAGCGTGGTGGCAGGGTTGGGTGTGGCAACCGCCGTGCTGGCAGTGGTATTCAAGGATACCCTGCTTGGACTGGTGGCAAGCATTCAGCTTTCAAGCAATAACATGGTCAAGCTTGGAGACTGGATTACCATTCCCGGTAGAAACATCGACGGCACGGTCATTGACATGACACTATATACGGTCAAAATCGAAAATTTTGACAAGACTATTCTTACGGTGCCTACCTACGCCCTGATCTCCGAGTCGTTCCAGAACTGGAAGGGAATGGAGGATTCCGGGGCGAGGAGGATAAAGCGTGAGATAAGAATAGACGTGCGATCTATAACCTTCCTGACCCCACAGCTAATTGACTCCCTCACGGGCATGCAGTACATTGATAAATGGCTCTCCGCGAACAAGGAAGAGATTGAGGCAGTGAAGAGGGGCGAGCCTGGCCGCCTTACGAACCTTGGAGCATTCAGGGCGTACATGGTTGAATATCTCAGGAACCACCCGGATATTGATAACCGGTTTACCATGATGGTTCGTGACATGCCTCCCACCGATACCGGACTGCCTGTGGAGATCTATTGTTTCAGCCGGATCAATTCATGGGTCCCGTATGAAGCCGTTCAGTCGTCTGTCGTTGACTATGCGTACGCTGTGGCTGACCGTTTCGGGCTGAAACTCTTCCAGAGCCCGTCAGGAAGTGATCTCGAGGCACTCAAAAGCATAACTAATCAAAAACAGAAGATATGAGTTTAACCTACAAGGAAAAGCTGACAGCCTTCATTAAAGATGGCATTGACGATAAACCAGTAACCGCGAAGTACGATCCCTTCTGGCAGTCGTTGCGCTCAACCGGCACTGAGTTGTGGCTTGACACAGGCGACATGGATGAGGCCGAGTCCAACTGGACCGCGGAGATGACTGCGTTGACCACCAACAATACTCTGCTCAACAATGAGATACAGAAGGGTATCTATGATTCCTTCGTGCCTCGGGCCCTGGATCTGGTAAGCCATCTTTCTGTAGCCGAGCAGGTTAAGGAGATAGCCTTCATCCTGAATGCCCGTCATGGTCTTCGCCTTGCGAAAAAGTTCGGGGGGATGGTCAGCGTTGAGCTGCATACCGACACTGCCCATGATATTGATGCCATAGTCTCCTACGGCCTCCGGTACAGGGAACTATGCCCCTCACAGTTCATAGTCAAGGTGCCCTATACTCCCGAAGGACTGATAGGAGCCAGGCTGCTTCACGACAGGGGGGTGCGAATCAATTTTACCCTCGAGTTCAGTGCACGGCAGAACGCATTGGTTACGCTGGTGGCCAGACCTGATTACCTCAATGTCTTCCTCGGAAGAATAGGGACGTTCATAGCGGACAACAGACTGGGCGACGGTACTGGTGCCGGAGAGAATGCGGTGCTCTCATCACAGTCATGGGTGACACGACTCTCTGCCGTGACCGGATCAAAGACGAGGCAGATAGCTGCAAGCCTGAGGAATCACGGCCAGCTTGACCTGCTGGCGGGGACCGATGTGTTTACTATTCCGCCCAAAGTGGCGGCATCAGGCAGGAAGTCGCTCGCCGGACTCTTCGAGAGCAGGCTGAACCAAAGGTATGATGTGCCTCTTACCGCTGAGGCTGAAGGATTGGGTATTGATAAATTCTGGGAGGTGTCCGGGAATGTTGTTGAGCTTGGCAAAAGGCTGGATAAAGAGCTGCCTTCCGGCGGAGAGGAGGTGGTGAGGATGGCTCATGAGGCTGGCCTGGCGGATATGTTCCCGGTGATGAGCAGTGCGGATAATGAGCGCATTGCTGCCGAGGGGAAGATACCTGTGCTGTCATCATGGAAGGAGCGGATTCTCTCCGGCGAGCTGGCCCCGGACACGCTGCTGACCCTCGCCGGACTGGCATCATTCACCTCTGACCAGAGGCAGCTGGATGAGAGGGTCAGGGGGTTGATAGTCTGAAGGTCTGGCCGCCTATGGCGGGTGTCTTGCGGTCTTGCGGTCTTGC
>CAZVLJ010000108.1:0-5304 GCA_964627825.1 uncultured Rikenella sp.
GGATTGACGAGAACACGTACGTCCTCTACCAGCCACGCGACCTGCAGTACCTGAAAATTGTATCTGACTCACTATCAGTTAAGTACCCCGTTTCCCGCCACGTGCGCGCCCTGAAGGAAAATGTAACGTCAGAATTGAACCGGATGTATATTGACCGGGTATCCAGCCTGGCATCGCAGCTGCCCGAGACCAATATCAGCCCGGAACTGCCTGACATCAACGGCAGGATGATAAGCGTGGCCTCTCTGAGGGGGAAATATGTTCTTGTCTCATTCTGGACCACAGCATCACAGGAATGCATGAATGAACTACCTCTGCTCAAATCACTCTATGACGCCTATCATAAGAAAGGGCTGGAGATCTTCCAGGTCAGCCTCGATACCGATGAGGAGAGATGGAAGAGAATCGTCCGTTTCGAGGAGATACCATGGGTCAGTGTCAGGGAACCTGATCCACTGAATCCTGTCTACTCCAGGCTGATGAACATAACCAGGGTGCCCTCAAACCTCCTCTATGACCCTGAAGGGAACATAATCAACACCAACCTGACAGGCCGTAACCTCACCATCAGGATGGACCAGCTGTTCAATAAATAACCGGGATCTTGGAAGGCCGTAAATCATATTTCGCATCCGATTTTCACCTTGGCCTTGCAGCAGGAACAGATCCGCATGAGCGCGAACAGAGAGTGATCAGCTGGCTTGACCGGATTTCGGCTGATGCAGGATCAATATGGCTGCTGGGCGATTTGTTTGACTTCTGGTGGGAATACAAAAAGGTGATCCCAAAAGGATTCACCCGCTTCCTTGGCCGTCTGGCCGCACTGACTGACAGCGGCATAGCTGTCCATATCTTTACAGGCAACCATGACATGTGGATGAAGGGTTATCTCACAGAGGAGTGCGGTGTCACGGTCCACTATGAGCCACTGGTGACCGAGATAGACGGCGAACTTTTTTACCTGGCACACGGCGAAGGACTGGGAAGCAGGAACCGCGGCGGCCGGATGCTTTTCGCCTTTTTCCGCAACAGGATAGCCAGGGTGCTCTTCTCTGCACTCCATCCCCGCTGGGGGATGGCTATCGGACATGCATGGTCAAAAAGCAGCAGGCTGGCCAAACATGTCTCACTGCCATTCATGGGTGAAGATAAGGAGGACCTGATACGGCATACCCGAAGTGTAGTTGCCGGAGGATGCAGGGCCAGATACTATATCTACGGCCACAGGCACCTGCCCCTGACCTTTGAAGAGGAAGGGCGCAGGTTAATAATCCTCGGCGACTGGTTCAGCTGCCGGGCCAGCTATGCCGTCTATGACGGGAAAGAGCTTGTCCTGGTGAATGAAGAGTGAATCCTCCGACACCTCATACAAAAGACAGATTTTTTTGAAAGATTGTCTGCTGACAGTGCTCACTGCCTGATGCAGATATGTGGCTGAGTCAGTTCTACTGCGGCCTGTTAACCTTGGCCCTTACCCTGACGGTCACTGTATAATAGGCATAGTTATCATTCACCTCATCGAATTTATAGGAGAGCCTTCCGCCTGACCTGCGGGCCATCTCCAGCAGACCCATATATCCTGTTGAGATTTTTGACATATCCTGACCCATCAGTGCAACCTTGAGAAGCTTCTTCAGCCCCTCCTCATCATACCTATTGACCATATCGAGCTTCTGGGTGAGATGATCAATATCAGTTCTCCTGATAAGATTCCCGGAGGTGATAATGAATGATGCAGGTGTTTTTCTTATCATGGCCATCGGGATCCCGTACTTCTTTTCAGCCTCAAAGCCCGGACTGTGCTGGGCAACATTCTGGAGCAGCTCAATGAGGGTTGCAAAGACACGCTTGTGCAGGTTCTGCTCCAGCTCGGCCTCCCTCATGGTGGTCTCACTGAAATTCAGCAGCTCCTTGCTGATGGCATGAGTCAGGGGACCGGCCCAGATGAAGAAAATATTGTTTGATTTCATCATCTTCTCCAGCTGTGCCACCTTACGGGTGTCAAAAGTCCCCGGAAGACCACCCGGCTCACTGATGCCCTTCCCGCCGGAATCAACAGTCTTGCTCAGGATAAAGTATGAATATTTGTCGTCTATCGGCAGAAAATCATAATCCAGCTTGTTGCCGGTCTTGCGTGCCATCTCCATCAGTCCCAGGCCTGCACCTCCCTTCCTGCCTATATTGGAGTCCTGAAGCATGGTCCTGTAGACCTCCCTTATCTTATCCGGCTCAAGACTGTTGATCTTTTCCAGGTTTTTTCTAAGGTCTTTCACCTCGCTCTTTTTGAGGGCGTTGCCCGTACTCACAGTGTATCCGTCAGCTGTCTTGTTATAGACTACCAGGGAGGTTATCTCCGCACTCTTGGAGATACCGTGCCTGGTTATGTTCTGAAGGTTTTCAAGCACGAACATAAAAAGCCGCTTGCGGCCCAGGAGGCTGAAGTCGGAAAACTCCATCTCACGCTCCAGCAGCGTCAGCAGGCTGACCGAATTGTCTCCGGTTACCTCGCCCCGGTAAGCGAACATCAGATTCTCATCCGAGAGTTTCTGCCTGAGTTTGTTAAGAAGTTCCATACATTCCGATGAAATGAACCAATACCTTTCCCCGGAGCAAATTAAATAAAAAGAAACATGTTTAACTAAAGATGGTTGGCATTTTTCATCCTGCCCACCCTTCACGGTCCAGATTTCTGTAGTTGATGGCCTCGGAAAGGTGATCAGGGCGGATTCGTTCGGAGCCGTCGAGATCAGCTATCGTACGTGACACTTTCAGGATGCGGTCATAGGCACGCGCTGAGAGACCGCGTCTCTCCATTGCCGCCCGCAGGAGCCTTCCGCCCGTATCATCAAGATGACAGTGTCTGCGGATCATTGCCGGGGTCATCTGTGCATTGCAATGGATGCCGTCATAGGCGGCGAGGCGGGCAGACTGTATCTCTCTTGCCCTGACAACCCGCTCCCTGATTACAGCGGAGCTCTCTGAAGGTGCTGTTTCAGCCAGGTTCTCATAATCTACCGGCACCACCTCAATGTGAATATCTATACGGTCGAGCAGCGGACCGGAGATACGACTGAGGTACTTTTGCACCATGCCCGGCCCGCAGGTGCACTGCCTGGAGGGATGGTTGTAGAATCCGCACGGGCAGGGATTCATGGAGGCGATGAGCATGACTGAGGCCGGGAAATTGCAGCTCATACGTGCCCGTGCTATGGTTATCACCCTGTCCTCCAGCGGCTGGCGAAGCACCTCCAGAACGCTCCGTTTGAACTCCGGCAGCTCATCGAGGAAGAGTATACCGTTGTGTGCCAGGCTTATCTCTCCGGGCTGAGGCACGGAGCCGCCGCCCACGAGGGCGATGTCAGAGCTTGTATGATGGGGACTGCGGAAGGGACGGCGCGTCATCAGCGGCATGCTGTGATCTATCTTGCCTGCCACGGAATGGATCCTGGTTGTCTCCAGCGCCTCCTCCAGTGTCAGCGGCGGAAGGATGCCGGGGAGACGACGGGCCATCATGGTCTTGCCGGAGCCGGGTGAACCGACAAGAATGGCGTTATGCGATCCGGCCACCGCCACCTCCAGGGCACGTTTGACATTCTCCTGCCCCTTCACGTCAGAGAAATCAGTGTCATAGACATTTCCCACACGACTGAAGAGATCTGCCGGGTCAATTGTCAGAGGTCCGGGAGTCAGATCTCCCTGCAGGTAAGCAAGCACCTCGCTGAGGCTGTTGACCCCGTAGATGTCTAACCCATTTACTACTGCCGCCTCGGGAGCATTCCCCGCAGGCACCATCATACCTCTGAATCCTGCATCACGAGCCTGCAACGCCATAGGCAATATTCCACGGACGTTCCTCACCGCACCGTCGAGCGAGAGCTCGCCGGTGAGCAGCAGGCCTTCAAGCCTGCTGCCGCTGATCATACCTGAAGCAACCAGTATGCCAACGGCAAGGGGCAGATCATATGAAGAGCCCTCCTTGCGGATATCTGCCGGAGCCATGTTGATGATCACCTGCCTGCCGGGCCAGTGGAGACCCACGGCACGAAAAGCCGATTCTATGCGCTGCTGGCTCTCCTTGACCGCAGTATCGGGAAGGCCGACAAGCATGTAGCGTACTCCGCGGGTGACGTCAACCTCTATGGTGACAGTGACGGCCTCAATGCCAAAGACAGCAGAGCTGAAGGTCTTGACCAGCATGACTCAATGTTTATGTTGCACAATAAAGGAGGAAATGCAGCATAAATTTATGGAATCTGCCGGAAAGATGCAACAGGAAGTAGCATAAATGACATTTTACCCTGTTTCTTCCTCTACTTCTCCAGGGTGTGTTATCCGGAAAGATTCTCAGGTTATGCGATCCCTTGCAGCTCCGCTCTTGTGAAGAACTATTTCAACAGGTGAAACTGTTACGATGCAGCCTTTGGAAAGTGCTTTCAGTTCGGGTGTCATATTTGCGCTGAAGTCCCTTATTTTATCTTCGGTATCAATCAGTTCTATAACCACTGGAAGCTTTTCTGTCAGCTCCCAAAACTTCGAAGTGTGTATATGGCTACTCAGGCCGTAACCCATCATACCCCTGTACACCGTTGCACCCGAAATTCCTGCTTCCCTTGCGCGGAGGACTATGGCCTCATATAGCAGCTGGCCGCCAAGCCTGTCAGTTGAGCTGGCATAGATCTTAAGTACTGAATGTTGTCTGTTTTCCATTATCATAGCAGGTTAGTCAGAACATAGCCCAGGTAAACTGCAAGAAAACCGAGGAAAATGCTGAGCCCTGTATAGAGAAGGACTGTCAGTAACTGGCCATTGTGTGCCAGCATCAGGTTTTCCCCTGTAAATGTGGAAAAGGTAGTAAAACCGCCGCAGAGGCCGACCATCAGGAAGAGTCTCCATTCAGGCGAGAGAATCATACTTTTTTCCGCGATACCAGTAAGGAATCCTATCAGGAAACTGCCGGTTACGTTCACCGCCAGCGTCCCCACCGGCACTGAGTGGAAAGTGACTGTAAGATTCAGCTGTGAGACCAGGTAGCGGGCTATGCTGCCAATAAAACCACCTGATCCGATGATAAGCAGGTTTTTAAGCATGGTTTAAAAATCTGCTGCAAATGTAATTCAATATTGTTAATCTTATAAATCTGCCTTTTAATCCTCAAGGTGCCCGAACTTTCCTTTCTCCACATCCTCAAATGCCTGGTAGATTTCTGTTTTTGTGTTCATCACGAATGGTCCGTGTGACACTATGGGTTCCCTGATGGGTTCGCCGCTGAGGATAAGCACTATGGCATCCTCTGCAGCCTCAATT
>CAZVLJ010000109.1:0-5266 GCA_964627825.1 uncultured Rikenella sp.
TCTTAACCGGACACTAGTGTACATTTACATATTGCAGATTTCAGGGGAAAGCATCAGGCCAGGGAAAAGTGAAAGATTAAGGCAGGCAAACCCGAATTGAGAAATAAGATCCTACACTTTGTTTGTGACCGGATTGCGATACCCTGAGCCATAATTCCTATGATAAGTAAGCCGGTTTTTGTATGTTTGGGGAAAGAACGCAGGAACCGGAATGGTTTTTCGAAGGAAATACAGCCTGACGATCTTCATATTTGTGGGGTTCTTTCTCGGAATAATTGCCGGGCTGGTCATCGGAGAGCCTGCAACCCCATTTACTGATACTCTTGCAGATATCTTCCTTAGACTGCTCAAGATGGTTATCATACCACTGGTTATCACCTCCATAGTCAGTTCCGTGATACAGGTGGGTTCTGCCCATGGCCTGGGGAGAATCGGACTGCGAACATTCATATATTACATTTGCACCAGTCTGCTGGCCATATTTACAGGACAGTTGCTCGTAAACCTGTTTAAGCCGGGAGTTGGGGCAGATATTGGCCTTGAAGCCAATCCTGAAACTATCGCGGCAGTTGAACGCGGGCTGGGAGAGATATTGCTGAATATTATTCCTGAAAATCCCATTGCAGCCGCAGCCTCCGGGGATGTTCTGCCTATCATTTTCTTTTCAATATTATTCGGATATTTTGTGACAAGGATAGGAGCGGATCATCGAAAGCTGATCTCCGGTTTCTTCGAGGCGGCATTTGAGGCGATGCTTAAAATGACCTCACTGATAATTTGGGTTGCTCCGCTTGGGGTTTTCGGGATTATTACCAGCATTGTGGCAAAAACAGGATTTGCCGCTTTCAAACCTCTGGGTTTTTACTTCATTATTGTTCTTGCAGGACTGGCCGTTCATATGTTCCTGACACTCCCGCTGCTTCTTTATTTCCTTGGAAAGGTAAGTCCTGTCAAGCATTTCAGGGGGATGGTGTCCGCGCTTATTACAGCTTTTTCAACATGTTCAACAATTGTCACCCTGCCTCTGACAATGAAAGCTGTGACAGAAGTATCTGGAGCATCTAAGAGGGCTGCCGGATTCGTGCTTCCCATCGGTGCTACTATGAATATGGATGGGACAGCACTTTATGAATGCGTGGCCACAATTTTTATCGCCCAGGTTTATGGTTTTGACCTTACTTTTGGTGCACAGATGACCATTGCGGTCACGGCGGTGCTCGCTTCAATAGGGGCGGCAAGTATCCCCATGAGCGGACTGGTAATGATGTCTATCATCCTTGGCGCCGTAGGATTACCACTGGAGGGGGTAGTTGTTATTCTTGCCGTTGACAGGATCCTGGACATGTTCCGCACAACGGTCAATGTGTTCAGCGACAGTTGCGGTGCTGTGATTATCTCCCGGATGGAGAACCTGAGTGAAGGCGTCAAATAAACTTTAACCGGACCGGCGGCTGTCACCTTTTCCCGGGAGGGAGGTTTCCTGTAAATTATTTAAAGAGGTAATTGATTGATTTTGTTGAATTCTGAAGTGTGAAGGAAGTGTTGATAATGGACTGGGTATCATGCATCTTATGGACCAGTATTATTTGACATTTAACCGTTCCGGCTGATTTCATAAGGTCAAGCACAGTCTTTTTCAGGTCTGTGCCGGTGTCGCCTGCCGACCGTCCTGCTCCCTTGTTCCTGGTGTCACCCGTGCGCCAGATCTTCCAGTCGGATTCAATTATATACCTTGCGGCATTGGCATCCCATCCCTGTTTCAGGTCAGCCGGCTGGTGTATATACATTTTTGTGCTTTCGTCAAAAATGAGGACAATTGTGTTGACAGTGTATTCGGTGCCTATATTTTTGTTCAGAAGGATCTGTCCTGATATCTGATCATAAGGATTGATGCCTTTCTGCGATACGCCCGATGTAACATCGCGCATTATTCTCAGGGTCTCACCTCCGGTCTGTGAGGTGACCAGTGCCATCCGGTATGTTTTCTCATATGTTTCAGCGGTCTGCGCCTTCCACTGTGCATTGAGGGCATTACAGAGAAGCACGGCAGACAGTATTGCGATCGTTTTTTTCATGTTTTTGAGCAACTTATGTCCGGTTTGTTATACGGAGAACTGCCGGGAATGTTTTATCCGGAGACTTATGGGTGTTACAATTCCTTGTCGCTCTGCGCGAAAAAGAAGACACGAAATCACCGGTTTTCAATCCCGGGCAGTCTCTTGCGCAATCCGAAATTCGCTTTGCGAAAATCTCAAATCGCTTTACATAATTGTTAAATTAGCATCCTTACAAGCAAAACCATGCCAGCTCATGACTGATCAGAGAAGTTTATCCAGGTCGCTTGGCCTTGGATACGTGGTCATTTTTGTCATTGCCAATATCATAGGGTCCGGGGTTTATAAAAAGATTGCCCCGATGGCTGACGGGCTCCAATCATCAGTCTGGATTCTCCTGGTCTGGATTGTAGGGGGGATCATTACCCTCTTCGGAGCCCTGAGCAACGCCGAGCTGGCCGGGATGCTGGCAGATACGGGAGGCGATTACGTTTACCTGAAGAAGATATACAAGCGGTTCTTCTCGTTCCTGTACGGATGGTCGCTCTTTGCCGTCATACAGACAGCAACCATTTCATCGCTGGCGTATGTTCTGGTGCAGTCGCTGAACAGCGTTATCCCTATTCCTGATCTGCTCCCTGCGCTTCATGATTTCTCAATTGCCGGCGTCTTTTTCCCCTTTCAGGATTTCGGCATCAAGCTGGCAGCAATAATAGTGATCATGTTGCTCACTCTGCTTAACATGTCAGGCCTGCGCAGCG
Source organism: uncultured Rikenella sp. (assembly GCA_964627825.1). Classification (GTDB taxonomy): domain Bacteria; phylum Bacteroidota; class Bacteroidia; order Bacteroidales; family VadinHA17; genus SR-FBR-E99. Next base: position 2,816 of record CAZVLJ010000109.1, read on the forward strand.
GGGCCTGGACGGGGAAAGCGATATTCTTCTTTGTCTGTGCAGGGCTGGCGGTGATCATTATCGCCGGGCTGACAAACAATAATCCCAGGCCTGAAAACTTTATGAACTTTAGCGAACTGGGCAATGGGTCTGTAACCGTCTCGTCATTCTATACAGCGATGCTTGCCGCATTCTGGGCCTATCAGGGATGGGTTTCGGTGGGGTTCATCGGCGGAGAAATAAGAAATGCCAACCGCAATATACCGAAGGGAATAGCAATTGGTGTGGTTGTGGTTATACTGGTCTACCTGTTGGTCAACCTGGCGTATATGCGCATTATGTCGATCGCAGAGCTTGTGCAGGTTCATGAGGCCGGGAACCAGATTGCTGCCGTGGAAGCCATCAGGAGCCTGTGGGGAAATGGAGGGGTGCTCTTTATATCAATCCTGATCCTGATCACAACGATGGGATGCCTCAATGCGAGTATCCTCACCGGGTCAAGGCCTTATTATGCCATGGCCCAGGAGAAACTGTTCTTCAGGAGCATCGGCAGGCTAAATCGGCATAACGTGCCCGGTAATTCGCTGCTGTGGCAGGGTGTCTGGGCATCGGTGCTGGTACTCTCGGGAACGTTTGACCAGCTGACAGATATGTTGATCTTTGCCGTATATATTTTCTACGGGGCAATGGCGACCGGGGTCTTCATCCTTCGCCGCCGCATGCCTGATGCGCACCGGCCTTACAAGGTTTGGGGATATCCTGTTGTGACGGCAATATTCGTTCTGTTTTGTGTAGGATTGTTTTTTAATACAATAATTACGCGGCCTCGCGAGGCAATGATCGGATTGTCGCTGATACTGGCGGGCATCCCGGTATACTTTTTATTTAAATCCGGAAGAAGAAGAAGAGGCGACGGCGAAGGATGATTCGGAAGAAGGGATGACGGCGAGGGAGGATCCGGAAGAAGGGGTGACGGAGAAGGATGATCCGGAAGAAGGGGTGACGGAGAAGGATGATCCGGAAGAAGGGGTGACGGCGAAGGAGGATACGGAAGCAGGGGTGACGGAGAAGGATGATCCGGAAGAAGGGGTGACGGAGAAGGAGGATACGGAAGCAGGGGTGACGGCGAGGGATCACCTCCCTCACGGATCATTGTGCCTCCGCCCCGCTCTCACGTAACTGATAAGAGAAATACTAAAAATCGAAATATTCATGAAGAGATCATTATTCCTTATTGTACTGTTCCTGGTTACAGGTACATCACTGGTCACAGCACAGGATAAAGTGTTTACAGCATCTGACTATCTGAATCCCGCACTTCGTGCGAAGAGCATTTTTAACCTGGCATGGCGCGGGGACATGGATGCCTATACATATACTGAAAATAACTGCCTCCTTCAGAAGAAGGCTGGAAGGGAGGCGGAGGCGGACACACTTGCGACCCTCGGGCTTTTAAGTGCGAAAATGAGCCCGCACAGAGGGGAGCCTCTGCAGCGCTTCCCGATGATATCATGGATTGATGCCAACAGGTTCTATTTCATCTCCGGCAGTAAAGCATACCTCTTTGATATTAAAGACAATAGTCTGAAAGTGGCAAATGAGTATGACAGTGAGGCTCAGAACGTCACTATCGATAAGCAAACATTGAATGTGGCCTATACTCTGGGCAGCAATCTGTTTGTGGCTGCCGGAGGTCAAACCATTCAGGTCTCCAATGAGGCAGGCAGTGAGATATTATACGGGCATGTGCCCTCACGGAATGAGTTTGGGATAAATTCGGGCATGTACTGGTCGCCTGACGGCAGATTACTTGCCTTCTACAGGATTGATCAGAGCGAGGTGACCGAGTATCCCCTGGTTGAAACCGGCGGCAGGATTGCAGAGCCCTCACCGGTCAGGTACCCGATGGCAGGGATGAAGAGCCAGAAAGTATCACTCGGTATCTTCAGCCATGAACTTAACGAGATTGTTTACCTTAAGACTCCCGGTCCTGAAAACCAGTATATCACATCGGTAACATGGGATCCTTCGGGCAGATATATTTATGCCGGCATTCTCAACCGCGACCAGGATCACCTGTCGATGAACAAGTATAATGCTTCCACCGGGGGCCTGGTAAAAACCCTTTTCGAGGAGCAGAACAGTCGGTATGTAGAGCCGGGTGGCGGGCTGTATTTTCCCGCTGCAGGCGGTCAGGAGTTCATATGGCAGAGCCGGCGTGATGGCTGGAATCATATCTATCTGTACAATACTGAAGGTGTTCTTATTAAGCAGATTACGAGTGGCGACTGGGAGGTGACACGGCTCCTGGGTTTTGATCCGCAAAAAAAGAGAGTCTATTATGAGGCGACCAGGGAGAGTCCTCTTGAGCGGCACCTTTACGCCACCGACATTAAAACCGGTAAAACGGATCGTTTGACTGACGGAGAGGGTGTGCACCGAATCATGGCCTCAGGGAGCATGAACTACTTT
>CAZVLJ010000110.1:0-5111 GCA_964627825.1 uncultured Rikenella sp.
GTGCTTATGACGTTGGCAATATAAATGCCGTTGCTGTAGTGAGCCATGTTCACCTGAAGAATATAATCGTGCACAGGTGAGAGATCAAGCTCCTCAGCATACATCAGCGAGCCGGGAAGACTGTAGATGTATATCCTGTAGTGCCTGGCAAGAACGCCATAGACTCTGATATTGAACATCCAGTCGTCCTGCTCCATAAGGGGATTGGGGAAGAAATCGACCCCGTTCCCTTCCCTGTCAGGCAGATCCTGCTTCGGGATGAACCTTGGCTGCTGAAATCCCTGCGACAGGTTATAGAATGATTGCATGGAGACCTCTACGGCCGTCTCGCCGATGGTCTGCTGATAAGTGAGGCCGGTATGTGTCACAAGATTCCCTGCCGGTACCAGCACCTGATGTGACAGGTTGTACATCTTCTGCGAAGAAGCAAATGAGCATATAAGCAAAAGGAAGACACCACCTAGCAACCGCTTCATATCAAAGGTCCTTTTGTTTTCAAAACCAAAAATAACACTTTTTAAACAGAATCGTGCCTCTCCGTTAACAGTTTAAGGTTTTTGAGAGGCTCGGTGAACCTCAGGATGAGGGCCAGAAGCACGCCTGTTGCCAGCTGCACAGCTGCTGCCGCCGTCCATGAGAGGCCCGTCCGGAGAAGAAGCCATCCGGCTCCGAAGGTAAGGGCAAGCATAAGGAGATAGGTCATGACTCTTCCCGCACTAACCACAGTGGTAATGGTTCGTCTGACGGCTATCATGCATGCCGCCGCCACCAGTGTCTGCGTCACCAGTGCGGTTGTTGCCGCCCCGGCAGGCCCGAATGCAGGAATAGAAATCCTGTTCAGCACTATATTTACGATCATCCCCGAGGCGGTTATCACTCCCAGCAGCTTCAGCCTGCCTGCAGCTGTAAGCATTGTACTGTATATAAAGATGACACCGGCCGGCACCAGTGCCAGCATCAGCAGCCTGAACGCATCCACGGCACCTGCTGCAGGCGAAGTGTACAACAGATCAAGGATCTCCTCCGGGCTGGTGGCCAGGGTCACCGCACCTATCCCCAGCGGCACCATCAGCATACGCCCGGCCATGGCTGCCAGGGGCCGTATACTCTCGCCCGAGGCCAGCCCCCTGGTCATGATCGGAAGCAACAATCCACCGAACATCACCGGGATCATCGCCAGCGCATCAAAGAGCCTGAAAGCCTGGGCATAATTACCTGTCTCAGTGGCCCCGTCAGGCAGCAGCCGTTCAATCATCACCGAATCAATGCGCCAGTAAAGGGTCATGGAGAATATAACCAGTGCATAGGGCAATCCCGTACTAATGATGCTCCTGAGAACGGCTGCATCAGGCTTCAGACCGGAGACCCGGCCCCTTCGCACAACAATCACCAGAGCCGTGCACATGACAATGAAGTAGGCAGCCGTCTGCGCCCGGATGAACCACTCTATCCTGAACTCACCACCGGCAAACCCTCCCCACAGAAGCAAAGAGCAGATGATTATCATCACCAGCCTGTCGGCCACCGAAAGAAGGCTGTCAAGCAAGAGATACTGCATGCCGCTGATGTTAGACCGGAGCCAGAGGATCATTGAGGCCATCACCTGGTTTAACATCAGTATCAGCAGTAACGTTATCTGCCGCTGTTCATACCCCAGGGCCAAAGCCACCAGAAGGGTAACGATGAAATAGGCCCCTGTCAGCAGCAGGCGCAGCAGCAGCACATTGCCGAAATAAATCCTTACCCTGGTGGGATCAGCTGACACAGCCCTGTTATTAAAGCCTGAGAGTCCCATGTCAAGGATGAGGGTAAAGAGCACGGAGAAGCTGAAGAGGGAGAAATAGCTTCCGTAAGCTGTCTCACCCACCACATTCTGAACGGTGCGGTCAATGCCCAGCACCCAGAATGCCTTTACCAGGATGCTCACCGTCAGCAGGAAAAGGATATTTATAAGGAACTTTCGCCTCAAGTCAGTCTGTAATGGATTAAAGAATCAACGCCAAATTATAAATTAATTGCCACATTTGTAATTGCCAGACAACAGCGGAAGATGATCATTGCAATAAATGCACGCACCCTGAGGGCTGTACCCCGTGACGGCATCGGATGGTTCACCCTTGAGGTAACAAGGGGAATGGCTGTGAACCACCCTGAACACCTGTTTGTAATGGTGTGTGACAGGGAACATGATCCGCTGCCCGTTGAGGGCAACAACATTAGATATATTACAATACCCATTCGTACCGTGCATCCCGTACTCAGGCAGGTGTGGCATGAGTACCACCTTCCCCCGTTACTGAAGAAGCTTCAGGCTGATCTGTTCCTGGCCCCTGACGGGATAATACCATTACGTACCGATGTGCCGTGCATCCCGGTCATTCACGATCTTAACCATGAACACAGACCGGGCGACATACCCCGGGCGGAGTGCCGCTATTACCGCCGGCGTTTCCCGCTGTTCGCGGCCAGGGGAGCCAGGGTGGCCACCGTCTCACAGTTCTCGGTAGATGATATATCAGACAAATATGGTATCAGTCCCGAGAAGATTGACATTGTACCCAACGGTGTTGCAGCTGTTTTTTCCCCTCCGTTGCCTGGCGAGGCAGAGGAGACACGGAGGGAATATGCAGGCGGCAGGCCATATTTCCTCTTCGTGAGTAATTTCTCACCTCGTAAGAACATTGAGACGGTCATCAGGGCTTATGAGATCTTCAGGCGTGAGGGCGGCGGTGATCATGTCCTTCTTCTCGCAGGGCGAAGGCTCTACCTGACGCGTGCCATGGACCGCCAGCTGCATTCATCACCTTACGGGAAGGATATTCTCTTCACCGGCAGTGCCACGCGCGATATGCTGCGCAGGCTTTACGGCGGTGCCGAAGCGCTTGTTTTCGTGCCTTGGCTTGAGGGTTTCGGTATCCCGGTGGTGGAGGCGCAGCGGTGCGGGACGCCCTGCATACTGTCCGACAGCTCGTCGCTGCCCGAGGTGAGCGGCGGCGCGGCGCTCTGCGTCAGCCCCGCTGACGCAGGTGCCATAGCAGACGCTATGGCACGCCTCGTCACCGATGGCGCGCTGCGCCGCCGCCTCTCATCCGAAGGCATGACCAACTCCATGAAGTATACCTGGGAGAGAGCCGCCGACGAAATGTGGACATCAATCATCAAAGCCACCGGAGGAGACCGCTGATGCTCAAACCATTCTATAAAGACGGTATCAGGGAAGCCGGATGCGATGAGGCAGGACGAGGCTGCCTGGCGGGACCTGTCTACGCTGCAGCAGTCATACTGCCAAAGAGATACCGCAACAGGGAACTGAACGACTCCAAGAAACTTACCGAACGGCAGCGCAACCGCCTGCGCGATGAGATCACCTCGGCGGCAACAGCATGGTGCATAGCCTCCTGCTCCAACACCGAGATAGACGAGATGAATATCCTCCGCGCCTCCATCACTGCCATGCACAGAGCTATTGACGGACTGCAACCCAGACCCCTCCTGCTGCTCATTGACGGCAACAGGTTCTATACCTACGGTGATATACCCCATCATACAATAGTAAAAGGTGATGCCACCTTCCTCTCCATCGCCGCCGCATCGGTGCTCGCGAAAACGGAACGCGACAGGTACATGGAGGAGCTCGATGCCCTCTACCCCTGCTACGGCTGGAGACACAACAGGGGATATCCCACCCCCGAACATCGCAGGGCAATAGCTGAATACGGCCCCAGCCCCTGGCACCGACTCTCGTTCAAACTGATTGACCTGCAACGGAAACTGTCTTTCTTATAAAATGTTAAAATCAGATTTTCTGTATATGGATTTTGATATCTTTGGCTCTTCGCAAAAATTAACAACACCATAAAATTATGAGAAAACTGTTAGCAATTCTTGTTATCCTTGTTACCTTCTCAGCCTCACAGGCAAGAGCTGATGAAGGCATGTGGCTTCTGCCTCTGATAGAGAAGCTCAATATCGGCACAATGACCGAGATGGGCCTCAAACTGACCGCAGAAGACATTTACAGTATCAACCAGGCAAGCCTTAAAGATGCCATTGTAATCTTCGGAGGCGGCTGCACCGCCGAGATCGTCTCTCCCCACGGCCTCCTTCTCACCAACCACCACTGCGGTTACGGCCAGATCCAGAGGCACAGCACCGTGGAGCATGACTACCTGAACAACGGCTTCTGGGCCATGTCAAAGGAAGAGGAGCTTCCCAACCCGGGCCTCAGCGTCACCTTCCTCGTGCGTATAGAGGATGTCACTGACAGGGTTCTGGCAAAAACCAATCCTGACATGACCGAGGACGCACGCAGCGAGGCTATCATGGCAGTGAGCTCAGCCATCACCAAAGAGGCTACCAAAGACACTCACTACAACGCACGCGTGTCTTCATTCTACAGCGGTAACCAGTATTTCCTCCTGGTGTACGAGATATTTTCCGACGTCAGACTGGTAGGTACACCCCCAAACTCAATAGGTAAATTCGGACATGATACTGACAACTGGACCTGGCCGCGACACACAGGCGACTTCAGCGTCTTCAGGGTTTATATGAGTCCCGACGGCAAGCCCGCACAGTACTCCAAGGATAATGTGCCCCTCAAGCCGAAACACTATCTGCCCGTATCAATAAAGAACCTGCAGAAGAATGATTTTGCAATGGTGATGGGATACCCCGGTGGTACAACCAGGTACATGACCTCCTATGAGGTGGATGAAGCCATGAAGATAACCAACGCCAACAGGATAAAGATCCGCGGAGCGAAGCAGGAGATATGGATGAAGGATATGATGGCTGATCCTAAGGTCAATATACAGTATGCTTCAAAATATTCAGGATCATCAAACTATTGGAAATTCTCCATCGGCCAGAACCAGGGACTGACCCGTCTCCGCACCGCAGAGAAGAAGGCTGCTTTTGAGGCCGACTTCATGAAGTGGGTCAATGCTGATCCTGCCCGCAAAGCCAGATACGGAAACGCACTGTCACTCATTGAGAACTCAGTAAAAGGAAGGGCGGAGAAGTATAATGCACTCCAGTATGTCTCGGAAGTGTTCAGGAGCTCAACCGAACTGATCAACTTCGCCGGCCAGATGACAGACCTTGAGGAA
>CAZVLJ010000111.1:0-1794 GCA_964627825.1 uncultured Rikenella sp.
TGCTCCGATTTTACAGCCGTCAGCGATGCTGAGATGGCCTGCCAGGCCCACCTGCCCTGCAAACATGCAGTTCCTCCCCACAATTGATGATCCTGCCAGTCCAGACTGGGCGGCGATGACAGTGTTCTCTCCTATTTCGCAGTTGTGACCTACCTGTATCAGGTTATCGAGCTTGACGCCTTTTCTGATAATCGTTGATCCCATTGTTGCGCGGTCAACACAGGTATTGGAGCCGATCTCGACATTATCCTCTATGATAACGTTTCCTATCTGGGGTATCTTCATGAAGTTGGCATCACTGACGGGTGCAAAGCCGAATCCGTCAGCTCCGATAACTGCACCTGCATGGAGGATGCAGTCATTGCCTATCACACAGTCGCGGTAGATCCTGACCCCCGGGTGAAGAGTACAATTATTCCCGATCCTGACATTTTCACCGATGAAAACCTGGGGATGCAGAGAACACCCGTCTCCGATCATCGCATTTTCAGAGATGACTGTGCAGGCGCCAATGAAGATGTCTTCTCCTACAGTGGCTTTCTCATCTATCACGGCTGAAGGGTGTATCCCCTTCTTTGCCGGTCTGGCCTGTTCGTAAAAGGCCAATAACCGGGCCAGGGCCTGGTAGGGGTCATCCACGCGGATGAGAGTTGCTGTCACCTCCCTTGCCGGGGTAAAGTCGTTCCTCACCAGCACTGCCGATGCCCCGGTTGTATAGAGGTAAGGTTCATATTTCGGGTTTGACAGGAATGAGAGTGCGCCGGCATGGCCCTCTTCAATCCTTGCCACAGTGTTAAGCTTTGTCTCCGGATCACCCTCGACGGTACCGTTGAGGATCCGTGCTATCATTGCCGCAGTAAATTCCATTTCAGTTATATCAATATTTATTTCACAATCTCTTTCGGGTAGCAGAGGTAGTACTTGGTTATCTTTTCTGACAGTGCATCCTTGTCGAACAGGTCAGACACGGCTGTAATATCCCTGGTGGTTCCGTTCTTCAGGAGGATCAACACCTCGGGAGTGCCAGGTGCATAGGTCTGGTTATAGACATCCCCCGTATTGACGTAATAGCTCACCTCATCATCCTCAAGGCCAAGCAATTTCTTCGCCCTGCGTCCTGCCTCAACCACCCTGTCACCTTCAAAGGGGGTCCTTTGCAGCTCGATGCCCAGCAGGTCCCTGTTGACAAACCTCCTGCACAGATCTTCCAGCACCCTGTCACCGCAGCTCATCCATACCTTAGTGGCCGACAGGATATCACTTTCATCCAGCGCGGTGAAATGAGATACCAGTGATTCTCTCTGTTCCTTTGCCGCGATACTGTGACGGGGTTCCAGGAACCATGCCAGTGAAGGCGTCGCAAAAAGCTTCAGCCCGCCAGCGGTCACCTGGCGTGCCCTCACCAGCAGGCTTGTAAGCAGTTTCTCGGCCGAGACCACAGTACGGTGGTTGTACACCTGCCAGTACATCATGCGCCTGGCTATCAAAAACTTCTCCACCGAATAGATCCCCTTTTCGTCCACCACCAGCCTGTCATCGGCAACATTCAGCATCCTTATTATCCTGTCAGAGCCCACTGACCCTTCAATCACGCCGGTAAAGAAGCTGTCCGGCGGAAATATTCAAAAGGTACTTTTGGGAAGAGAAATCGATGCGGCTCCAAAGGTTTTAATCACGGCTTATGCGGTCAGGGGACTGGATATTGGAGCTTCTTACAAGATATATGATTTATTGACCGAGCAAAAAGCCAGAGGCGTCGGGGTGCTGTTTATCGGGGAAGATATCGACGTGTTG
>CAZVLJ010000111.1:1804-4944 GCA_964627825.1 uncultured Rikenella sp.
GTGACAAGGTCATGGAAGAATTTTCTCGGGTATTCGCCCCGGAAGACAGCAATGGCGGCGGTCAGTCTCCCTCCCATTTTGCCGTTTAGTTCCTGCATGATAAGCAGAGACATCTCCTCATGATGCATGTCTTCAATCAGCGAGTGTTCCAGTGCGTGCGAGAAAGGCCCGTGTCCTATGTCATGCAGGAGTATGGCTGCCAGTACCGCCTCCTCCTCTGCCGCTGAGATCTCCATTCCCTTGGTCCGCAGAGTATGTACTGCCTGGCCGGTGAGGTACATGGCACCCAGGCTGTGCTGGAAACGGCTGTGCACCGCACCCGGATAGACCAGGCTGGAAAGCCCCAGCTGCCTTATGTTGCGCAGCCTCTGAAACCATGGATGACCCACCAGATCATATATCAGATCATTGGGCAGGTTTATGAACCCGTAAACCGGGTCGTTGATGATCTTTCTCCTGTTTGTCAAACAGAACCGTTTTATGCCCGCAAATTTATTCAATTGTTTCCAATACAGGGCAAGAAACCCTTCACTTACAGCTAGGCAATCAATTTTTAAGCAATCAGGTCGATTGTTTATTGAAAAAATGATATTATCTTTGCACCCGAACAGAAGGGTACGAATGGCCTAGGGGACAAAAGTCCCCTATTTTGTTATCAAAAATCAGACTATGATTACAAAAGACCATATAAGGAAACTTGTGACGGAGCATATCAGCGGCACCGGTATCTTCCTCGTGGATGTCAGGCTGAGCAGCACCGGACGCATTACTGTTCTGATTGACAGGCCGGAAGGGGTGAGGATTGAGGACTGCGCAATGCTGAGCAGGCAGATAAGCAATGACCTGGGCGAAGCGGCAGGCGACTATGAGCTTAACGTCTCATCGCCCGGACTTGATATGCCGCTGCTCATACCCGAACAGTTCATCAAAAACGAGGGAAGAATGGTATCCGTTGTAACCAACGAAGGAGAACGCCTCAAGGGTGTGATGATGAACGTCACAAGGGGCGGTTTTGACCTGGTTAGCGAAACGAAAAACAAAAAAGAAACAGCTATGGCAGTCAGATCATTTAATTTTGAGGATGTTAAGACAGTTAAAATAATAATCTCATTCAAATAAAAGTATAGATTACAGCAATGGAAAATGTAAATCTCATAGATACTTTTTCAGAGTTCAAGGAGCTGAAGAATATTGACAGGCCCACAATGATGAGCGTGCTTGAAGATGTATTCAGGGGAATGCTTGCAAAAAAATACGGCTCGGCAGACAACTTTGACATCATTGTCAACATTGACAAGGGTGACTTTGAGATATGGCGTAACCGCGAAGTAGTAGAGGATGAAGATTTTACCGACCCGAACACCCAGATACCTATCTCCGAGGCTCATAAGATAGACGAGGACTACGAAGTTGGCGAGGAGGTGTCTGACGAGGTCAAGTTTCTGGATTTCGGGCGCAGGGCTATCCTTGCCCTGAGGCAGAACCTGGTGGCCCGTATCCTCGACCTGGAAAAGAATAATATATATCTGAAGTACAAAGACCGGATAGGTGACATAGTAACCGGTGAGGTGTACCAGGTCTGGAAGCGCGAGACCCTTGTACTCGATGACGACGGCAACGAGCTCATCCTGCCCAAACCCGAACAGATACCCTCTGACCACTTTCGCAAGGGTGACACCATCCGTGCGGTTGTCATCAGGGTGGAGATGAAGAACAATACGCCCAACATCATCCTGAGCCGTACATCACCTGTTTTCCTTGAGAGGCTCTTCGAGCTGGAGGTACCGGAGATCTTTGACGGTCTCATTACAATAAGGAAGATAGTAAGGGTCCCCGGCGAAAGAGCCAAGGTGGCCGTTGAGTCCTATGACGAACGCATTGACCCGGTAGGCGCATGTGTGGGGATGAAGGGATCAAGGATACACGGCATAGTACGTGAGCTTCGTAATGAGAACATAGATGTAATCAATTACACCTCTAATATTCAGCTCTTTATTACAAGGGCTCTCAACCCGGCCAAGATATCATCAATCAGGCTCATAGAATCAGAGAAGAAGGCTGAGATATACCTGAAGCCCAGTGAGGTATCGCTGGCCATTGGCAAGGGCGGACTGAACATCAAGCTGGCCGGACAGCTTACCGGCTATGACATAGAGGTATACCGCGAGCCGGATAACGAGGATGAGGAAGATGTCAACCTTGATGAGTTTGCAGATGAGATAGAAGGCTGGGTCATTGATGAGCTTAAGGCAATAGGGTGTGACACTGCACGCAGCGTACTCAGGCTCACTGTCCATGACCTGGTGAAGAGAACAGACCTTGAAGAGGAGACCATCAAGGAGGTGATCAACATCCTCAGGTCAGAATTTGAAAAAGAATAACCTGCTTCCCGGAAGGCAGCATTGTAAAATTAAAAAAGAGGTTATCATATAAGTTATATATGACTGAAGACAAGAAAGCCATACGTTTAAGCAAGGCAGCCCGCGAGTTCAACGTCGGGATCCAGACCATTGTCGAGTTCCTCAACAAAAAGGGATTTGATATTTCCCATGATCCCAACTGCAAGATTCCTCCTGAGGCTTACGCTCTTATAGTCAAGGAATACAGCGGTGATCTCAGCGTGAAGAAAGATGCCGAGAAGCTGGCTCTCAAGGAAAAGATCACTCCCAAGAAGTCGCTTTCCATTGAAGATATGGATACCGGCAGGGAGGGTGACATGGGTGAGCCCGAAGAGGATATTCTCATAACGGATATCTCAGGGGTGAAGACGCATATTGATCTTCGCACCGAAGTGCGCAAGCCTGAGGTCCGCACCACCGGTAAGGATGATCTCACTCCTCCTGCCAAACCGGCAAAGAAAGAGCCGGAGGCTCCTGCAGAGAAGCCTGCTGAACCGGCAAAGCCGGCTGCAGAAACAAAGTCTGAGACTGCTGCCACGGAGAGTGCAGAGGCAACGGAAACAAAGAAACCCAAGGTGGTTGGCAAGGTTGACCTGGAGAAACTGGCCAGAACCGCCAAACCGGCAAAGAAGGCACCTGCAAAAAAAGCTCCGGAAAAGGCTGAAGCAGAACCAGCCCCCGTGGAGGAGGTTAAACCCGAAGCGGACAAACCGTCTGAACATAAGGAATCCGCGCCCGAGC
>CAZVLJ010000112.1:0-4918 GCA_964627825.1 uncultured Rikenella sp.
TAGAGCATCAGCTTCCCAAGCTGAGGGCCGAGGGTTCGAATCCCTTTTCCCGCTCAGACAAAAAGCCCCCGACATCGTCGGGGGTTTATTGATTCCCACAGACCGACTCAGGCTTGCCTGAAGGAGGGATGTGGAAATCAATAAAGAACGCCGGGACAGTGGCGCTTTTTTGTCTGATGGCATCCCACTCAGGGAACGCTGAGCCGAAGGCGAAGCAATCCCTTTTAGATCAACACAGACCGACTCAGGCTTGCCTGAAGGAGGGATGTGGAAATCAATAAAGAACGCCACGACAGTGGCGCTTTGTTCGTTATTTAGTGAAATACTCTCGAATCTATTTGTTGCCAGCGTCTTATGCCCCATCATCTTTCTTACTGACATCCAGGCATGCGCCGCACCTCTTGCAGTAATGTGCGTCATCATCATGCCTGTCTAACATGCAGTGAGGGCAGACCTGGGTATTGTTTTCGGCAGGCATGCGCATCATCTCAGAGGTTACAATACCTGTAGGTACGGCAATGATGGCGTAGCCCAGTATCATGATAATGCTGGCCAGGAACTGTCCGAGTCCCGTTGCCGGGGAGATATCGCCATAGCCCACCGTTGTGAGTGTCACCACCGCCCAGTAGATGCTTACCGGTATGCTTGTGAAGCCATTCTCTTCGCCCTCAACAAGGTACATGATAGTTCCGAAAATCACCACCAGGGTGATTATGACGGAGATAAACATGAATATCTTCTCTCGGCTCCTGTAGAGGGCCCTCATCAATGTCCGGCCCGCTGAAGTGTAGCGGCTCAGCTTGAAGATCCGGAATACTCTCAGCAGCCTCACAGCCCTTATTACCATCAGGCTCTGTCCTCCTACGAAGATCAAGCTGAGGAAATTAGGAAGAATGGCCAACAGGTCGATGATGCCGTAGAAGCTGAGCAGATATTTCACGGGCCGCTCAAGGACATAAATCCTGAGGATATATTCCAGCAGGAAGACACCCGTAATGAACCATTCAATGAAATGTATCACCTTGCCATACTTCTCCCTGACAGGTGCAATGCTGTCAAGAAGAACAAGAAGTACACTGAAGAGTATCAGTGCTATAAGGATCATGTCAAAGATCTTGCCCTCCCTGGTGTCTGCTTCAAATATTATCTCGTAGAGCTTCTTCTTGTTAAGCTTCATATGAAATCAGAATTGTCTCAGCAGGGCTATCCGTTTTTCTATCGGCGGATGGGTCATGAAGAGAAAGCCGAAGGGAAAGGAAACGGGTCTTATTTTCTTGTCCTGTGGGTTATCAATAAACATCTGGGCAACATCATTTCGCCGTACTGCTTCTATCTGGGCGTCAGTGGAAATTTTTTCCAGGGCTGATGCCAGCGCCAGGGGGTTTTTTGTCATGGCGGCGGAACCGGCATCGGCCATATATTCGCGTTGTCGCGAGATGGCAAACCTGAAGACGGATGAGAGGAAGTAGCCTACTGCGGCCAGCAGAAGTGCCATGATCACCACCCTGCCGTCTTTTCTTCCGCTGCCGCTCCCGCTATAGCGTACAGAGCGTACGAGTGCCTCAGTGATAAAGGCAAAGATTCCTACAAATATGATGGAAATGATAAGCAGTCGTACATCACGGTTGCGTATATGGGTAAGCTCATGGGCGATGACCGCCTCGAGCTCATCATCATTCAGCTTATCAATTATCCCCTTGGAGAGGGAGACCGTGAAGTTGGAGGTCTTGATGCCGCTGGCAAAAGCATTTAATGAGTCATCATTGATGATATTCACCCTTGGCATAGGCATACCTCCGGCAATGCACAGGTTCTCAACCAAATTGTAGATTCTCTTGTTTTCCTTCCGGCTGAGAGGGGCAGAGCCGGTGGCCCTCTCAATCATGGCGGAGTGTGAGAACCAGGCAATAATAAACCAGATAAGTACGCCAATCAACACCCATGGTATTGATCTGACGAACATCTGGTTGGCCATTTCAATCCTGAAGCTGGCTGCTGGCTGCAGAAGAAATACAAACAACCAAACCAGCCCCAGAATCACCAGCGGGAAAAGAGTGAGCAGAATGACCGACTTGATGTTGTTGTTCCAGATCTGCCTGTTCAGCCCTGTATATTTCATTCTGTTCAGAAGTTCAGTTTAGGCGTCTCCTCTGCCTGTGCCCTTGCCTCTGCAAGGTCATACATCGTTTCACGCCTGAAGCCAAACATACCGGCAACAATGTTCGACGGGAACACTTCCACTGCGTTGTTCAACTCCTTTGTTGCGGAGTTGAAGAATCGGCGCGCAGCTGCCAGCTTATTTTCAATGTCCGAGATCTCTTCCTGCAACTGGATGAAGTTGGTGCTTGCCTTCAGGTCAGGATAAGCCTCAACGGCAACTCTCAGTCCCTGCAGGGCTGAAGAGAGCCTGCCGTCGGCAGCAATTTTTTCGTCAATTCCTTTTGCCTGTATGGCATTCGCACGGGCATTGGTGATCTCGGTCAGGACAGTGCTTTCATGCTTCATGTAAGCCTTCACTGCCTCAACCAGCTGCGGAACCAGGTCAAGCCTCTGCTTCAGCTGAACGTCAATGTCGGCAAATGCATTTTCCCTGTTGTTCCTCAGTCTTACCAGACGGTTGTATAGACTTACAGCCAGAAGGGCAAGTAAAACAATGATAATTAAAAGTAGATAGAATAACATCGCTTTGGATTTTAGTATTTGGATTGTAAAATTAGTATTTTCTAACACATTATCTCATTTTTTTACATGTCACCCTCAGCGTTCCACTCCCTGAAGAACTGCTCAAGGTAACGGACCATGAAATCATGTCTCTCGCCGGCAAGTTTTCTTCCTGTGGCAGTGTTCATCATTTCCCTGAGCATGAGCAGCTTGTCATAGAAATGATGGACGGTTGATACGGAGCTTTTTCTTGAAGCTGACAGGAGGGGAGGATCAGAGAGCCGCTCGCGGGGATCATAGATTTCGTTTCCCCTGAAACCGCCGTAGTTGAATGCCCGGGCAATGCCTATTGCGCCCATGGCATCCAGCCTGTCGGCATCCTGAACTATTTGGAGTTCAATTTTTTCAGGCGCAGGCTTCTTTCCCTTTGAAAAAGAGATCTCTTCATTGATCAGTACCACCTCTTCAATCACCTGTCCATCTACTCCCATGCCGGCAAGCACTTTACGTATCTCCGCCGGACCGTCATGCATGGCAAACTTGTGATCTCCGATGTCGTGCATCAGTGCTCCCAGTTCAATGATGAACCTGTCGCCGCGATGTTCACGTTCATGGATATGCAGTGCCAGCCTCACAACCCTCTCAATATGGAGCCAGCCGTGACCGCTGTCATGTCCCTGGAGGGCCTCCCGGACAAATTCTGTTACTCCTGATAATATCCTCTGTTCGTTATTCATATCAAATCTCCGGGAAAAGTGACACAAAATATTGATAATTTTGCCACCCTGATCAAAGGTCACAAACAAAATATGAACAGCGCAGAGATTATTACCATTGGCGATGAACTGCTGATAGGGCAGACTGTTGACACCAACTCGGCATGGATAGGCATGCAGCTCAGCATGAGAGGGATAAGGGTAAACCGAATCACATCGATATCAGACAGGAGAGAGGAGATCATCAACGCCCTTGACGAGGCCCTGGCACGGGTATCGCTGGTACTGGCGACCGGAGGTCTGGGTCCTACAAGTGATGATATAACGAAGGAGACACTGGCGGAATACTTTGGATCTGAACTGGTCATGAATGAGGAGGTACTGGCCGAGGTTACCGGAAGGATCACCATGCGGAATCTTGAGATGAATGAGAACAACCGGCGTCAGGCTATGGTGCCGCAATGTTGCAGGGTCCTGAGCAATAGTGCCGGAACTGCCCCGGGGATGTTGTTTGAAAAGGAAGGAAAGATAATCGTCTCAATGCCCGGTGTGCCATCCGAGATGAAGTGCATCATGCAGGAGCATGTCCTGCCCATGGTGACAGCCATGGCCGGAAGAAAAACTATCATCCACAGGAACATAATGACTTACGGTACTTTTGAGGCGAAGCTGGCTGAGAGACTGGAAGGATTTGAAAAGGAGCTGCCCTCCGTGGTAAAACTAGCTTACCTGCCATCGCACGGAGTGATCAAGCTTCGTCTCACAGGCATGGGAGACAATGCCGGAGAGCTGAGCCTGATCATGGATAAACAGGTCCGCAGGCTCTACACAATCATCCCTGATGTCATCTATGGCGAAGGTGAAGTCACACTAGAGGAGAAGATTGGCAGCCTGTTGTTAGGCAAGGACTTAACGGTCTCAACAGCTGAAAGTTGCACAGGCGGAAAGATAGCTTCGCTCATTACATCCGTTCCAGGCAGTTCGGCCTGGTACAAAGGATCTGTTGTGGCCTATGACAACTCAATCAAGACAGGCCTGCTCGGTGTTGATCCGGAGGTCATCAGGAGGCAAGGAGCGGTAAGTGAGGAGACTGCTGCAGCTATGGCCGTGGGAGTGCGTAGGCTGACCGGTACTGATTTCGCGGTTGCAGTAACGGGTATTGCCGGTCCTGCCGGAGGCACTCCTGAGAAACCTGTAGGTACCGTCTGGATAGCGGTGGCTTCTGGAAGAGGCGTTATCACTGAGAAACAACGGTTTGCAGACGACAGGCTGATCAACATCTCACGGTCAGCCAAATCAGCTCTGAACCTTCTGAGAAAACAGATTATCAGTTACTAAAGGGGTGCTCCTGGGTAATGTTGGAAAAAAATGCATCTTTTTTTTGTTTAATAGAATAAAAATCACGTATTTTGCGAACCGATTTTCGGACTTTTCAGAACAAGTAAAAAAAGAATAATAATGTCAAAGGTTTGTCAGGTCACCGGTAAGAAAGCAGTGGTTGGGAACAACGTTTCCCACTCGAAGAGGAGGACCAAGAGAAA
>CAZVLJ010000113.1:0-3902 GCA_964627825.1 uncultured Rikenella sp.
TCAATTGTCAGCGACTCCCTTATGACTGTTGGTTCCCCGAGGTAAAACTCAGCGAAGGTTCTGTCATGCAGGTCGTGCAGGACAGTGTATAGTCTCTCCTCGAGAGCCTCCATGTCAAAGTAACCTGCCAGCTCACATACAAGGCCGCCTATTTTTTCTTCGCAGGTGTCATCCTTGTACATCCAGGCAAAGATTATTCCTGCTGAAATGTGCTCGCCGTAGTAACCGTTGGCTACAGCCATTATTGTACAGAGTTCGGAACCGTAGGGAGGCATATCAACCTCATCACGGGTTACCAGCTTGGCAGTGGCAGGCAGTACCGATGAATAGTTCATTATGTTGAATTCGGCTATGCCTGCGTCATGCAGCGCCATGTGATAGGAGCCGGGATGGATTGCATATTCGCTGCATCCCGAGCCCTGGGTCACAATAAACTCATGGGGGATTCTGTTTTGGGAGACTTTAACCATTTTGCATATCAATAATTTAGGTTCAAAGCCGGCATTGAACCGGTAGAGGCAAATATACCTAAAAATAGAAAATCCATGCAACAGCGATAATAATTTCAGATCCTTGCCAGTGCAAGAACAAGAGAATAGATCACCACGCTAACTGTTACGTATAATTTTCTGGCATTATCAGATTCAAGGCCGGGGAAAGTGTAATGTATTGATGCATATTTGCAGGCAGTTATGCAATCACCGCAATATGTACATGTCATCCCGGGGTTACGGTTGGCTATATCTTCTTTGCCAAGGGCATCATATCTGCAGACGGACGAGCATCGCATGCACGAGGTGCAGGTCTCATCAATTTTTATCCTGAAGGGACTGATCTTTTTCATATAGCTGACCAATGTGCCCACCGGGCACCATACGGTGCAGTGGATCATCTTGCCCCTCTTTTTAGAGATTACAGCCATGATTATTATTCCTGCCACTCCGGCAGTAATGCCTGTTATGAGGGCCACCTCCCTTCCTGCTCCGGTGATCCGGAGCAGCAGTGCAGCTGCTATCGCAAGTATTAGAAAGCTGTTTTTCAGCGCCAGTCTGTTGCGAATAGGGGAGGAGCCTTTAGCCTTGCCTGCAAAAGCGGAGTCAAGTGCCCCCAGGTAGCAGTACTGACTGCACCAGGCAGGTCCTGAGAGCAGTACCGCAGACAGGAAGATGAGCGTCATCACAGAAAGTTCGCCCCTGTAGAGGGGTCCTGAGATGATCAGGGCAGGCACAGGAAGGTGGAGTTCTCCGGTCATGAGGAAAAGCTGATCGACGGTTACTCCGAGGATTAACTGCAGAAAGAAGACTGCTGAGAAGATTGACCAGCTGATTCTCCTCCAGCGGCCAGACCGCTCCGGTTGCAGCATATTGTATTCCAGCAATGCGGCAAAGAGAGCAATGAGGCTGATCTGCAGCCATCCCCCGCCCGTGAAGAGCCTTTCCAGGAGAAGCATTTGCCTCTCCCCTGTAAACTGAAGGGGCAGAAGAAGAAGGATCATTAAAGTTCCGGTCACCACCGGCAGGAAATATCTTTTTTGCATCGTTGTCACAGAAGCTGCAAAAATATCGAAAAATGAAATACCGGAAGCTTGACAAAAAGCTATAAATTGCCAATATAAAATCCGATAATGAACAGGAGGCTGATTTCAATGGCATTGTGGTTTGTTCTGATATCCGGAACAATCACCGGCCAGGTAAAGGAGACAGGCACCCCTTTCATCAGGAACTTTGCCAAGGGAGATTACAGTGCCAGTACCCAAAACTGGGCAGTTGCCCAGGATGCAAAGGGATTCATGTATTTTGCCAACAATGACGGCCTCCTCCGGTATGACGGTGTTATCTGGCAACTTTATCGTATACCGAACCACTCAATGGTCAGATCAGTTTACATTGATGACAGAAGTGACATTTATCTTGGAGCTTACAATGACTTCGGCATGATGGTCACTGGGCCAAACGGTGAACTCACCTTTCGCTCTTTCAGGGACCTGATCCCTGAAGAATACAGAAACTTTGATGATGTCTGGAATGTTTTTGAATACCGGGGCAAGGTCGTCTTTCAATCTTATTACGCAGCTTACTTCCACAGAGACGGCACACCCATGACGGTTGTTCCTGCTCCCTCAAGATTCCAGAACTCCTACAGTGTAAGGGGGAGACTGCTCTTCAATGATGTTGAGAACGGGCTCATGGAGTTTGACGGAACCAGGCTCGTCAGCCTGCCCGGATGTGAATCCCTTGCAGGTCAGGATATATGGTCGGTACTTCCTTTCGGCAATTCCAGAGAGATGCTGGTCTGTACCCTGGGTGAGGGCCTCTTTGTTTATGACGGTGCCGTGTTAAGGAGGTGGAATGTGCCGGTCAGCAATATGCTCAGGCGCGACCAGATATTCAGTGCCACAAAGCTGTACAATGATCATTATGCCATAGGCACAATATTGAACGGCATCATGATCATTGACGGGGAGGGAAACATTATTCAGCACATCAACAAGAAGAAAGGCTTGCAGAACAACACCGTACTGGACCTCTTCACTGACAGGGCCGCAAACCTCTGGCTCGCGCTAGACAACGGCATTGATCATATAACTGTGAACTCTCCGGTAACCTTCATTCAGAGTGCGGACGGCTTCGGAGCAGGTTATGCTTCGGTCATTCATGACGGACTGCTGTACCTGGGCACAAACCAGGGACTCTATGTCAGGGATTGGTCGCAGGAGGATAGTGAAACCGGATACAGAATGATACCCGGCACATACGGGCAGGTCTGGTATCTGGGTGTTCATAATGGCGTACTGCTATGCGGACACAACAACGGGACCTACCTGGTGAAAGGTGAGACTGCCTCACTGATAAACCGTATCCCGGGAGGATGGAAATACCATGAGCTCACCAATCACCCCGGTTACATGATAGGAGGGACCTACAGCGGTATCATCCTCTTCAGGTGGGAGAAGGGAACATGGAGGTATGTAAGGCAGATTGAAGGGATGACTGAATCATTCAGGGTCTTTGAAGAGGATTCAAAGGGAGATATATGGATGAGTCATGGTTTCAAGGGAATCTTCAGGATAAGGTTGTCGGCAGACCTCGAATCCGTAACTGATGTGAGGTTTTATAATTCTTCAGACGGCCTGCCATCAGACTTTTACCTTAATATCTGTCGCCTACAGGGTCAACTGGTTGTGACATCCGAGACAGAGATCTATGAATATTCACCTGATGAGGACCGCTTTGTGCGGTCAGCATACTTTAACCAGATTCTCAGTCCTGTAGTTGCAATATCCTATCTGAAGGAAGACAGTGATGGCAATATCTGGTATGTAGCCAGGAACCGGGCAGGAGTTTTCAGGCTAAGAGAAGACTATTCTTACCAGGATATCACAACCCCGTTCCTGCTACTTTCAGGCAGGTTCATGCATGGATTTGAGTCTTTTTATCCCTATTCACCAGATCATGTGATCATTGGTACCGAGGATGGATTCGCGCACTACTCCTCACGTACCACCTTGCCCGGTTATGATGGCTTCTCGGTATATATTACACGCGGGGAAGCATTGCATCAGGATTCGGTTTTTTACTACGGCCGGACGAGGCCGAATGCCGAAGGAGGTCCGGAATATAAATTCAGATACGGGCATAATAATCTCAGGTTCAATTTTGCTTCGCCGGTCTATGATAATGCTGGGAATATCGAGTACTGTTTCAGATTAACGGGTTATGATGACAGATGGTCAGCCTGGAGTAAGATATACTATAAGGAATATTCCAACCTTCCGGATGGCAGGTTTATATTCCAGGTAAAGGCAAGAAACCAGCTTGGCATAGAGAGTCTGCCTGACTCACTTGAATTCACAATTGACCATCCCTGGTCCGCTATCGCCATTTCACCAGCTTGCAGGGCAG
>CAZVLJ010000113.1:3912-4899 GCA_964627825.1 uncultured Rikenella sp.
CCTGGTATAAATCACCAGTGGCTTACATGGCATATCTGCTTGCCGGGATCGGGCTTGTTTCCATCCTTGCAATGTTTATCCGGTGGAGGATAAGGATCACAAGCCGGAGGGTCAAGCTAAATAACCAGAGGATTTATGAGGCGAAAGAGCAGGAGTACATCAGACAGGCCCTGGAGTCAGAAAAGGAGATTATCAGGATCAGGAACGAAAGACTGCATGCTGAGATGATACTGCGCGACAAGGAGCTTGCCAACCAGGCAATGAACCTGGTGCGCAAGAATGAGTTTCTCAACCAGCTCAAGGATGAACTTAACGGCCTGAGACACGGATGTGGTAACGAGCTGACGGAAAGGGAGGTCTCGGAGATCATCTCAAAGGTAAACAGGGAGGTTGACAGCAACAGACAGAGAGAGGTTTTTGAGAGCGCCTTTGATGAGGTACATGAGGAATTCCTGCAGAGGGTGAAAACAAAATATCCAGACCTTACACCTACCGAGCTGAGGCTTTGTGCATTCCTGAAAATGAATCTGCCTACAAAAGAGATCGCTCCGTTGCTGAATATCTCGGTGAGGGGTGTGGAAATATGCCGATACCGGATCAGGAAAAAGATGGGTATCACCCGCGATGTTAACCTGACCACCCATCTTCTAAACGTATGATCAAATTACGGTCGCTGTAGTATCCTTTTTTTATCAAGCTGTATTTAAATAAACTGTCTGAATTTATATATAAGACAGATAATCAGTATTATTATATTGAGCATGAGAAATTATTGTTGTATTAAAGAAAATCAGTTGATGTATTTTTGATGTAGGCAAACCTGCATCCCGGATTGTTTGAAAGATTTAACTTTATCCTTGAAAACGGGTGGTCTTCGGACCTGCCCGCCAGTAACTAAACCAATCTCTAAAACTCAAACCAATCTATGAAACAGACAATCCTGACTCTTTTTTTCATTGTATGTTCCCTGGTGCTGAATGCTCAGGG
>CAZVLJ010000114.1:0-4828 GCA_964627825.1 uncultured Rikenella sp.
CACCGAGATAGGCACCCT
Source organism: uncultured Rikenella sp. (assembly GCA_964627825.1). Taxonomy (GTDB): domain Bacteria; phylum Bacteroidota; class Bacteroidia; order Bacteroidales; family VadinHA17; genus SR-FBR-E99. The sequence goes on from CAZVLJ010000114.1 coordinate 19, forward strand.
GATGGCCGACCGTGATCCCGTCACCCGTGAGAACAGGTATCCGGAGCTCGAGCTGGTCAGGCTGGCGATACCGCGAAGGGTCTATACTGACAACCACATGGATTACGTTGCTGCAGCAGTTCAGAACGTCCGGGAGAGAAGAGAAACAGTCAGAAGGGGTCTGACCATCAGGTGGGAAGCGCCCATCATGAGGCACTTCACCGTGGAACTTGACCTACTCGGCTAAGAGAAAAAACCTATCTTTATCCCTGTAATTACCGCAACACAATGATAAGATCGATGACCGGCTATGGCAAGGCCATGCTGGAGACACCGCAGAGAAAGATCACCGTTGAAATCAAATCGCTCAACAGCAAACAGGCTGACATAAACACCAGGCTTCCATGGATCTGCAAGGAGAAGGAGCTGGATATCCGCAACATGGTCATTAGAAAACTTGAGAGAGGTAAGATTGATCTCTCAATCGGTTTTGACACCATGGACGGAGAGCAGGCGCCGGTGATAAACAAAAACAATGTCCGCAGCTATTTTGACCAGATGAAAGATATAAGCAGTGAGCTGGGCATCAATGACGAAGCCGGACTGCTGGCCATAGTGATGCGACTGCCCGAGACACTCCGCACTGAAAAACCCGAACTAACCGATGAGGAGTGGCAGAGAATAGCCGGCCTCACCGAGGAGGCCCTTGCCATGGTAGACCTTTACCGGCTTGAGGAGGGAAAGGCCATGGAAAAAGACCTCTCAAAATCAGTTGCCTCCATACTCAATTATCTTGATAACCTGGGCGCCGTTGAGGGCGACCGCATCTCGCGCATGCGCGAAAAGCTGACAACCACCCTCAAGGAGGCTGTGGGATCCGAAAACGTAGACAAGAACCGTTTCGAGCAGGAGCTGATCTTTTTCCTTGAGAAGTTTGATATCAACGAGGAGAAGGTTAGACTGAAGAAACACTGCGACTATTTCCTGGAGACAATGAAGGTTGAAGGCACCCACGGCAAGATGCTTAACTTTATCTCGCAGGAGATGGGGCGCGAGATCAATACCATCGGTTCCAAGGCCAACGATGCCGCCATGCAGAAGCTGGTGGTGATGATGAAGGATGAACTGGAGAAGATCAAGGAACTGACTCTTAATATTCTTTAGATACATGAGGCGGACTGAAAACAAGAAAGTACTTATTATCTCCGCACCGTCAGGAGCAGGAAAATCAACTCTCGTCAATCACCTGCTCGGTTCAGGCTTGCCCCTCCTCTTTTCCGTCTCGGCAACAAGCAGAAAAATACGCGGTAACGAGGTCGATGGCAGGGAATATTATTTCATCACTGCCGGCGAGTTCCGCAGAAGAATTAAAAGAGATGAGTTCATTGAGTGGCAGGAGGTCTACAGGAATCATTACTACGGGACATTACGGCAGGAGATAGACCGTATACGTAGTGAGGGCAGGATACCACTGTTCGACGTTGACGTTCAGGGAGGCATTAACCTGAAGAATATCTTCGGTGACAATGCCCTCTCAGTCTTTATCATGCCCCCTTCTGTTGAGGAGCTGCGCAACCGACTGGTACGGCGCGGAACAGATACCCCGGAACAGATAGCGATGAGGATTGAAAAGGCTGCTTCGGAAATATCGCTGGCTGAACACTTTGACACGGTGGTCATCAATGACAACCTGGAGAAAGCTTGCATTGAAATTGCCAATGTTGTGAAGGAATTTCTGGACAGGCCATGACTGAGACAGGACTCTTTTTCGGATCATTCAACCCGGTGCATATAGGACATATGGCCATTGCCAACTATATCATCGAATATTCCGCGCTGAAGGAGGTGTGGTTTGTTGTCAGTCCACACAACCCGCTGAAGGTTAAGGAATCCCTTCTAGGAGAACGAGACCGGTTCTATATGACACAGCTGGCAATAGGTGAAGATCCGCGGTTCAGGGCATCGGATATCGAATTTACCTTGCCCCGACCCTCCTATACCATTGACACGCTGGCATATCTTACAGAAAAATATCCATCCCGACGGTTCACCCTCATCATGGGTGAGGACAATCTGACCACACTGCATAAGTGGAAGAATGCTGAGCTGCTGGTAAAACAATGCCCTATAGTTGTCTATCCCAGGCTATACCCTGGCAGGCGCAGCAGCAAGCGTCTGCAGGAGATACTGGACATGGCATCAATACAGGAGATTGACGCCCCCATAATGGAAGTCTCCGGCACCTTCATCCGCAGTGCCATCCGCGAGGGAAAGGATGTCTCATGGTTTGTCCCCCCACCCGTATGGAAGTACATCAGGGAGATGCATTTCTATGAGTAGGCAGTCGGCAGTATCAGTCGGCAGTACCTGTCGGCAGTCAGCAGTCAGTCAATATGATACTCACTGCGGAGTGCGGAGTGCCGACTGCCGACTTCTCGATGACAAGATCAAACTTTCTTTATTAATTCCATTCCCCGCTTGATTGCCTCCTCGTTCTTGGGTATGAGGTTATGGTAGCGTTCGGGAAGTGATTTCTTCAGTCCCTTGAGAACATTTTCGGTTTTCAGTATCGGTTTAACCTTCATGAATCCTCCGAGGACAAACATGTTGAACATCTTCTGCATCTTCAGCTTTGAAGCCTCTTCGGCGGCATCTATGCGGTATATTGTTATATCCTTTCGTTCGGGATGGCGCGTGATGCCGTTGCCGTCATAGATGAGCGTACCTCCCGGTTTGACCGACTTTTCAAACTTGTCAAGGCTCTGTTGGTTGAGGATGATGGCCGTGTCAAAGCTCCTGAGTATCGGGGAGCTGATGCGCTCCTCGCTGAGTATCACGTTGACGTTGGCGGTGCCACCCCTCATCTCGGGACCGTATGAGGGCATCCAGCTCACCTCCATTTCCTGCATCATTCCCGAGTAGGCCATTATTTTTCCCATAGAGAGTACGCCCTGTCCGCCAAAACCTGCTATTACAATTTCTTCTGTCATGATCTGCTTGATTAAAACATCATTTTACTTCTTCCTCCCGGGTAATGTGACTCATTACCCCGGAACAGCTTTATTCAGCCGGCACCTTAATATCTCCAAGGGGATAGTATGGGAACATGTTCTCCTCCAGCCATTTGTTTGATTCAACAGGAGTCATCTTCCATCCGGATGGGCAGTTTGAGACCACCTCTATGAAACATGTGCCCCGCTTTTCGTTCTGGTACTGAACCGCTTTCTTCAGAGCCCTCTTGAATTTCCTTACTCCGCCGGCTGTATTGACGCTATGTCTGGTGACGAAGCAGGTTCCTGGAAGCATAGCCACAATGTCTGCCATCTTGATGGGTGAGCCCATCAGTGAAACATCGCGGCCGTAGGGTGAGGTTGACGACTTCATCCCTGGTAGTGTTGTCGGTGCCATCTGGCCTCCGGTCATACCATAGATACCGTTGTTTATGAATATTATAAGTATGTTCTCTCCCCTGTTGCAGGTGTGGATGGTTTCTGCAGTGCCTATTGCAGCCAGGTCTCCATCGCCCTGGTAGGTGAAGACGAATTTATCAGGCATCAGCCGTTTGACCGCTGTAGCCAGTGCCGGTGCGCGTCCGTGAGCCGCCTCCTGAAAGTCGACATCTATATAATTGTACATCAGTACTGAACAGCCTACCGGGGTGATCCCCACGGTTCTTTCCTGGAGGTTCTCCTCCTCCAGCACTTCTGCCAGCACCTGGTGTGCAGTTCCGTGTCCGCAGCCCGGGCAATAGTGCATGACATTGTCTGTCATCAGTTTTGACCTCTTATATGCCAGGTTCTCGGGCTTGATTATATCATTGAATGTTATCTCTGCCATCTCTCTTATCCTTTAATGAATGATTTCAGGTTTTCAACCACCTCTTCGGGTGTCGGGATCATGCCGCCCATTCTTCCGTAGTGGCTGACTCTAGTTTTTCCGTTCACTGAGAGCATCACGTCCTCAACCATCTGTCCGGCGCTCATCTCAACTGCCAGCATGCCTTTCATCCTGTCTGCGAGCTCATTGAGTCTCTTCTTCGGGAACGGGAACAGTGTTATCGGTCTCAGCAGCCCGGCTTTGATTCCCCCAGCCCTTGCCAGCTGCAGAGCTTTCTGGCACAGCCTTGCGCTGGTGCCGTATGCCACGAAGAGATATTCAGCATCATCTGTCATGAACTCCTCGAAGCGCACCTCCTTCTCTTCCATCTCGCGGTACTTGGCTATTAGTTTGAGGTTGAACTTCTCCTGGCGTTCCGAATCGAGGTCAAGGGATGTAATAATGTTCCGGGAACGGGAGGCCGGCTTCCCTGTAGTTGCCCAGGGAAGGATCTCTTCGGACCTCTTCTTCTGTGGGTTGAGCCATACCTTTTCCATCATTTGCCCGATAGCGCCGTCGGAGAGGATCATTACAGGGTTCCTGTATTTGAACGCAAGATCGAAGCCCAGTTCGACGAAGTCAGCCATTTCCTGAACGGATGAGGGTGCAAGGACCAGCAGGTGATAGTCGCCGTGACCGCCTCCCTTTGTAGCCTGGAAGTAGTCGCTCTGCGCCGGCTGGATGGTTCCCAGTCCCGGGCCGCCGCGTACAACGTTCACTATCAGGCAGGGCAATTCCGCACCTGCGATGTAGGTTATGCCCTCCTGCTTGAGGCTTATGCCGGGAGATGAAGATGAGGTCATCACCTTCTTGCCACAGGCAGCTCCTCCGTAAACCATATTGATGGCAGCCACCTCGCTCTCCGCCTGCAGGACCACCATCCCGGTAGTTGCTTGTGGGTTGGCCTCCATAAGATATTCAAGTATCTCGCTCTGCGGAGTGATGGGATACCCGA
>CAZVLJ010000115.1:0-4804 GCA_964627825.1 uncultured Rikenella sp.
CTTTGCCAAAATTAACGGCTACACAACCGTGGCAAATGAAAATGAAGACTGGCTCATATCTCCCGCTGTGAATGTCAGTGCAGCTGAATCGGTAATCCTTAGCTTTATTACAGCAATGGAACATTCCGGCGGATCTCTTAAGGTGATGATCTCCTCAGATTTCAGCGGAACCTACACCGCAACAGATATAGCCGCTGCCACATGGACTGACATAACCTCCAACTTCGCATTTTCCACGGGCAGCTATGCATGGACATCATCAGGTGATTACAGCCTTGATGCCTACACCGGAGAAGTATACCTCGCCTTCGTCTATACCTCCACATCCGAAGGTGCTGCCGCCTGGGAAGTTGACAACGTGAGGATCACCGGCTACCTGCTGCCCGGATCAGACGCCACACTGTCAGACCTTAAAGTTGACGGTGCTACTGTTGAATCGTTTGATCCCGCAACACTCTCCTACGAGATGATACTCGAAGCTTCGGTGACAACACCTCCGGCAGTAACCTTTACCACAACTGACGCCAACGCAACAACAGTGGTGACCGACGCAACCGACCTCGCCGGCGACGCCGCAGCACGCACAACCACAGTGGTGGTAACCGCTGCCGACGGCACGACAACAAAGACATACAGCATCCTCTTCAATCCGATCATAGCTGTCACTGACCTGGCTGCACTGCGCGCCGTGCCATCAGAGAACTATGACAGGTTATACCAGGTGACGGGAGAGGTCGTAGTGTCAGGCCTCAACGACTCACAGAGACACCAGAAATTTGTGCAGGATGCCACAGCAGGAGTGCTTATAGATGATGCCGGCGGCATAATTACTACTGCCTACAGCATAGGTGACGGAATAACCGGACTCACCGGAACACTCTCCGAATATAATGAACTGCTTCAGTTCATCCCTTACCGCGATCCGGGAGCAGCATCCTCTGCCAACAACACTCTTACACCCCGGGAGGTGACTGTAGCCGAGTTTACCGGTAACCAGGAAAACTACGAGTCTGAACTGGTTACGATCATAGGAGTGGCATTCGCCGACGCCAATGGTACTGCAACCTTCAAGGAAAAGACAAACTACAGCATCAGCGTGGGATCCGATGCAACAATCCTTCGCACAATCTTCCTCGGTACCGACCTGAATGACAAGGTCATCCCTTACATGGCTGATCTGACAGGCATTGCTACCGTTTACAATGATGATGCACAGCTGGCCCCGCGCAACTACGCCGACCTGGTCATCTACGCCTCCGACGCCACCCTCAGCGACCTCAAGGTGAGCGGCACCACGGTGACAGGATTTGACCCGGCCACAATGACATATAACGTCTCGCTGGCGGCTGGGACAACAGCCGTACCCGCCGTCACAGCCACAGCCACAGAAGCCAACGCCACAGTGGTTATAACACCGGCAACCTCGCTCACCGGCGATGCTGCAGCCCGTACAACAAAGGTAGATGTGACATCGCACGACAAGTCGGCTGTCAAAAACTACACTGTTGTGTTTACCGTGGCCACAGGCATTGAAGACAACCTCGGATACAGCCTGAGAATCTACCCAATACCTGCTTATGAGGAGCTGACGCTTGAAGGCCTCTCCGGGGTGACCAGGATAGAGATCTTTGATGTCACCGGCGTTAAACTGTCTGCCATGTATTGTGAAGGAGAATCAATGGTTAAAATCCCCGTATCACAGCTCGCAAGGGGAATATATTTCATCAGGCTCTCCTCAGCCGACGAAACAATAATGAGAAGATTTGTAAAAGAATAAACCTTAACTCTCACCTTGCCTGTAAAGCCGCTCCGCTCAACCGGGGTGGCTTTTCTTTTTGCGGCTGAATCACCCATCCGTGTCTAAAGAACCTGAACCTCTGCCGGCCTCCCCATCCGGAACATTCAAGACCTCTTGCCAGTTGCCATTTTTATTCCCAAATTTGCACATTATGTTTCGTCATATCCTCAACCGGCTGCTATGGCTGCTCGTCCCGTTGCTGGCAGTAATAACAGGCTCATGCCGCAGGATCCCCGATCCGCCGTCGCCCGATGACACCAGCCTCTTTGCTGCCTGTGTCATTCCGGGAACAACCTCTACAATAGAAATTGTCACCTTTAACGTCGAAGGGTTCCCCAAGGCAGGCTATACCAGCGTCACCGCACTGTCAGCGCTTGTCAAGGCTATTGACCCTGACATCGTTGCCCTTCAGGAAGTGGTCTCCGAAGCCGACTTCAACCGCATGGTTAAACTCATGTCCGGATGGACCGGTTACTTCTACCCTGTCAACAATGACGAGTGGAACCTGGCATATCTCATCAAGGACAGTGAGATGGAGGTGATACCGGGAACAGTGAGAACATTGTTTCACGATGACTTTTACGCATTCCCCAGACCTCCGTTTGAGATTATGGTCAGCCATAAGCCCTCCGGCAGGGAACTGTTGCTAATCAACCTGCACCTGAAATGCTGCGGTGGAACAGATAACGAAAACCGCAGGCGCTCCGCCTCCCAAAAGCTGAAGGAATACCTTGATGGACAGAGGGCCGGTGATGCAGTGGTGATGCTCGGCGATTACAATGATGAGATAGCATCAGTAAGCCCCGAAGAAAACCCTTTCCTCAACTTTATCATTGATGCCTCCAACTATACCTTTGCGGATATGACAATCGCCACCGGCAGTCAGCTATGGTGGTCATACCCTTCCTGGCCAAGCCATATAGACCATATACTGGTGACCAACGAACTGTCCGCCGACATAGATACAACAGTGGTTATCAAAGCCAGTCCCTGCTACCCTGACTACGGAGAAGTACTCTCTGACCATCGCCCCGTGGCAATAAAAATCATTCCTTAAAGACTGCCTCCCGGTATTAATTACCGTTGTATCGCACTATGATGACATAGACCGGAAAATGGTCGCTGTAGCCGCCCTGCCATACCGTCCCTACAAATGAGCGAAGCGGATAACCCTTGTACTGGCCATCCTTCTGCATCAGAAAGGGTGAGTTGAATACCCGTGCATGTAAAAACTTATATGTTGAGTAATCATTGCCCAGCAATGACTTCGTAACTACAATCTGGTCAAACAGGTTCAGCCCGTCACGGTAATTGAGTGAACCTATTCCTTTCCTGAAGAGCGGATACATGGTGTTGTACATCTCATCATCGCGCAAGCGGTCAGCATTCCCCGAAGCCCTCAGATATTTGCGGAGACTCTCATCTGACGGATCATCGTTCAGATCGCCCATAACAAACACCTTGGCATCATGGTTAATGGCCAGCAGACTGTCTACCAGCCTCCGTGAAAGCGCTGCTGCCGCATTGCGCCGCGGACGCGTGGTAAGCTCTCCCCCTGACCGCGAAGGCCAGTGACCAACAATGAAATGCATGGGCTCACCGTCATATAGACCGGAGACAACAAGCTGATCACGGGTGTAAACCGGTTCACCCTCGTCATTGGTCAGTGGCAGCGACGGACTGGCAGAAGCAGTGACACTGAAGAAACGAGGCCGGTACATCAACGCAACATCCACACCCCTGCGGTCAGGCGAATCATAATGAACAATCTGGTAATTCGAATCCTTAAGCAAAGGATGAGCAGCCAGATCCTCCAGTACAGACCGGTTCTCAATCTCAGACACACCAAGCACCGCAGGACCACCCTTCCAGCCATCATCCTCTCCAATCCTAGAGATAGCCAGAGCCATGTTGTCAAGCTTCTCCATATACCTGCTACCGGTCCATTTATTGGGCCCCTCAGGGGTGAACTCCTCATCAAGCACATCCGGCGTATTGATGGTATCAAAGAGATTCTCGAGATTGTAAAAGGCAATTAACCCTGCCCTCACCTGCTGCTGCGCTTCTGCCGCCAATACTGCAGTCAGAAGAATTGTAATGAATATCGTCCTTATTAGCATATTTCTGTTTGTGCAGGCAAAGGTAATATTTTTGTGTTTCGGGCCCTGCATTTCCCTTTTGCCATGTTGATGAAAAACCTTATCTTTCAGACCTTTCCTTTAACAGACCCATGAGACATAACAAACTGATTATCTTATTTTTACTGTTCATGATATCCTGCGGAACGTTAGCTGCCCAGCAGGGAACGGTAACAGGTACCATAAAAGGTAGAAACAATGGCACGCCCCTGGCAGGGGCCCGGATAACCGACGCTTCGGGAAGTGAACTGGGACGGTCAGCCGATAACGGAACCTTTACTGTCAACATGAATGAAGGCAGGCAGATGCTGTTCATAAACATGCCCGACTATGAACAGGCAATCATCAGCATCACTGTCACAACAGGCGAGACAACCAATCTGGGCATCGTGACCCTCCCCGAGATGTCCGCATTCATGATGGACCTTGGAAACATTGCCACCATGGAAGGGTTCTCCGAAGACGGCTTTGAGACACAATCGATACAGGGAATACTGAGCTCCTCTGCAGATATCTTCATGAGCACAGCAGCCTATACCTTCGGCCAGGTAATGTACAGGAACAGGGGATATGACAATAACTACCAGAATGTCAGCCTTAATGGCTTTGTTGTCAATGACATCGAATCAGGCGCCCCCTACTGGTCCAACTGGGGCGGACTGAATGATGTCATGCGCAGCTCCATGGTAAGCTCAGGCCCGGAACCGATAGGTTTCCTTTTTGAGCCTGTGGGTGGCGCAACGCGAATAAACACACGGGCCTCTGAATACCGTTCGGGCATCCGTGCAGTTTACTCCCGCTCTAACAGAACCTACCCCAACAGGGCGATGCTGACATACAGCACCGGCCTGATGAATAATAACTGGGC
>CAZVLJ010000116.1:0-4783 GCA_964627825.1 uncultured Rikenella sp.
AGAAAGATGAAGGCTCAGTAGTCACCGGAGGAAGCATCAACCTCAATGGTTCTGTCACTTGTCGCGCCACACGTGTAGGCAGCGAGACTACACTGGCACAGATAGTAAAGCTCATGGAGGAGGCGCAGGGATCAAAAGCCCCTATTGCCAGGCTGGCAGATAAGATATCAGGTATCTTCGTGCCGGTGGTGATTACCCTGGCCTTGCTGGCCGGAACAGCGTGGTTCATCGGCACAGGCGACTTCAGGCTGGCATTCACGGTGCTGATTTCCGTTCTGATAATTGCCTGCCCGTGCGCACTGGGCCTCGCAACACCGGTGGCAGTTATGGTAGGTACGGGCAGGGGAGCACAGCAAGGCATATTGATCAAAGGAGGTGAAGCCCTTGAAACGGCACGCAAGGCGAAGGTGATCGTTCTCGACAAGACAGGCACGGTCACTACAGGAGTGCCGGTGGTGACGGATATCGTGCCGGTCAACGATGTCAGTAAGGATCAACTGCTGTCAACCGCCGCGACAGCCGAAGGCCGCTCAGAACATCCGGTGGCCAGGGCAGTTGTAAGTCGTGCTGCTGAGGAAGATATCTCATTCCCCTCCCCGGACCGGTTCACAGCCCTTCCCGGCTACGGCGTGGAGGCAGCAGTCAACGGTACCCACATACTGGCAGGCAACAGACGACTGATGACCGAACGGAAAGTAGACACCACCACGGCTGACAGGATAGCTGAAAAACTCTCTGAAGAAGGGAAAACGGTTATGTATGTTGCAGCCAACGGCACATGCCTCGGCATAATAGCAGTGGCAGACACCATCAGGCCTGAATCGGCCGGCGCCGTACACGCGATGAAGGAGATGGGTATTGAGGTGATGATGATTACGGGCGACAGTCCACAGACTGCGCGCAATATCGCCGCACAGGCTGGTATAGACACCGTGGTAGCAGGTGTGATGCCCGGCGACAAAGCCGAAGAGATCAGAAAGCTGCGCAGCAGCGGCAGAACCGTTATCATGGTGGGCGATGGCATCAATGATGCCCCCGCCCTGGCGACAGCCGATGTGGGCATTGCTATCGGCTCAGGCACCGACGTGGCCATCGAGGCTGCAGATGTGGTTCTTGTCAAAAACGACCTGCACGATGTGGTCCGCACACTCCGGCTCAGCAACAGCACCATCAGCAATATAAAACAGAACCTTTTCTGGGCATTCTTCTACAACATACTTGGCATACCGGTGGCCATGGGCCTGCTGCACCTCTTCGGCGGTCCGCTGCTCAATCCAATGATCGCGGCTGCAGCAATGAGTCTCAGCTCTGTTTCAGTTGTATGGAATGCATTGAGACTCAGAAATGTAAAGCTTTAAACAGTAGATTCAATAATTTTCTCCCCGGCGCGATTAAACCTTTGTGCCATCTCTGCATCTGAGTAATTGTAAGCAGCAAACAAAAAAGAATAAACAATAACAAAAACAATTACTCATGAAAACAAGACTATTTTTATCAGCGGTGGCATTCATGGCAATAGCAGCCATTGCCTCAGCACAGACGGTTCAACAGAATCCCGAACAGATCGGAAGAGGCCGCGCGGCAGGAAATGTATATGTTGATGCCGACAAAGACGGCGTATGTGACAACTACACAAACGGCACCCGGCCGGGCCGCAGAGCCTACTCCGCCGGAGCAAACCAGACTGCAACCAATCGCGGACCGGGCATGGGCCTGGGGCTCGCCAGGGGACCCAGGAACGGACAGGGCCGTGGCCAGGCTGTAGCTGCAGGCAGAGGCATGGGTCGCATCCAGGGAACAGCTCCCGGCAGAGGACGCTTTAACGGCAGAGGCCCGGCATTCGTTGACACCAACAATAACGGCGTTTGCGATAACATTGAGACTGCACCTGCAAAGAAATAAACGTCACTCCTCCCCCCACAACACATAGGAAAAGAGATCCCCACGGGTCTCTTTTTTTTTACAATTCTTATTGGTCTATGACCATTCTCTTTATGTTATTTCCTGTTCTATAATGCTTTATACACTACGCTCATTAGTTGGCGAAAGGCCATCCACCATTATCACCCCTATTGCTCTCTCAGATATCAGTGCTACCTTTAACCACAAACCTGTAGACAAGAAAATTGAACCTCACCATAATCATCCCCTTGTATAACGAAGCTGGCACAATTGCCGTGACACTGCAGAGGCTTCATGATACCGTGATGCCAGATTTTGTCAGACAGGTGGAGGTGATCATCGTTGACGATTGCTCAACGGATAACTCAGCTGACATCGCGGAACAATCGCCCAACGGGCTGCCCGAAACCAGGGTGATCAGACTGGCTGTCAACTCAGGCAAAGGGGCAGCAGTCGCTGCCGGAGTGAGAGAGGCAAAGGGTGATGTCATAGTAATCCAGGATGCCGACCTTGAGCTTGATCCGTCAGACATACCGGCACTGCTCTGCAGAATGCACAGCCAGAACCTTGACCTGGTCAGCGGCACCCGCTTCGCCGACAGTAAGAAACACCCCGGCCACGCCACAGCAGCAATCTTGCTCAACAGACTCCTCTCCTGGTTCGCTGCACGAATGACCGGCAGGGGAATCACTGACCTGACCTGCGGCTACAAGCTGATCACTAAAGAGCTGTTTCAGAAACTGAACCTTAGGGAAAGCGGATTCGGCTTTGAGACCGAGCTGATGTACAGGGCCCTGAACGGCAGCCATATAAAATTCGCTGAGGAGCCGGTCAGCTACTCCCCCAGACGAAAGAGCGAGGGTAAAAAGATAGGCATCACTGACGGCCTCGGTATTACAGCAAAAGTGCTGAGATGCGGCATGGCCGGGAAAAACTGGGCTTCAGCGCTGACACTGATCCTTATCATAACCCTCATGACCGCGACGATGCTGTCAGAGAAACACTGGAACGACGAAAAGCGGGTAATTGAGTGGGATGCCATTTCTTACTACGCATACCTGCCTGCAGCATTCATCTATAGGGACCTTTCTCTCAGCTTCGCCGACAGCTACCAGGGACAGAATAAATTGCTGGTCTGGCCTGAGCGTGGCCCGCAGGGAAATTACGTGATAAAAACCACCATGGGCCTTTCAGTGCTCTGGACACCTTTTTTCCTTGCAGGTCACGGCGTTGCAAACATCTTGGGGACCGACACCGGAGGCTACTCGCCTCCATACAAGTTTTTCCTGCTTGTTTCGGCACTCTTTTTTCTGACTGTCGGACTGATATATCTGAGAAAAATACTGCTTGCACACGCATCAGACACTGTCACCGCCTTAGTCCTTTTGGCATTTGTCATCAGCACCAACCTGTTCTGGTACACTCTTTACCAGGGGACAATGTCACACGTTTACTCATTTGCACTGATAAGCGCATTCGTCTGGTATTCAATGAAATGGCACGGATACAACAATATACATCCTGCCCTGTCCACCGCAGCTGCAATCAGACTCGGTCTGATGCTGGGTTTGATAATCCTCATCAGGCCGACAAACATTATCATTGCCCTCTTTTTCTTACTCTATGGTGTCACCTCCGGCAGAAGTCTGCGTCACAGAGTCGGTGAACTGGCCCTCAGTTACCGGCACCTGGCACTGATGGCACTGGCAGCACTGATCGTATGGATGCCCCAGATGCTATACTGGAAGGAGATGACGGGACAGTGGATATATTTCTCGTACGGCAGTGATGAACGCTTTTTCTTCGGCGATCCGGCAATCATCAAGGGGCTCTTCAGCTGGCGCAAGGGACTCTTTTTATATACCCCTCTGATGATCTTCGCCTTTGCGGGAATCATATCGCTCTGGATACGTCGCTCTCCGCACGCCCTTGCAGTGACCCTGTTTGTGCCGCTAAATATCTATATCATCTTTTCCTGGTGGTGCTGGTGGTATGGCGGAGGGTTCGGCCAGCGGGCATTCATAGACAGTTATGCTCTCATGGCCGTGGCTGCCGCCTCGCTCCTTTCCCATGCAATGACTGCAGGAAAAAACTGGCTTAAGCCTGCTATCCTGGCAGCCTTTATCCTACTGGCATCGCTGGGCGTCATACAGAACATTCAGTACTACAATGGTGCCATCCACTGGGACTCGATGACCAGAGAGGCTTATCTCAATTCCTTCGGCAGATTTAAGCCCTCGGCACGCTTCCATGATCTGCTTGAGGCACCCGACTACGAAAAAGCAAGAGAGGGCCTCAACAGGTAAAACCCCGTCAAAGCCCTCCAAACCAATTAACACAAGATCTTATTGCTGTACTGGCGTAGTGTGACAGCCACTCCCTCAGTCCTGCCGCATGTCAGCTGTCTCACTGAACCTTCCGGATGCTCGCCAGCACGGCCTCCTTCGACTTCACTCCTATTATCCGCTCCACCTCCTTACCGTCTTTGAAAAGGATCATGGTCGGGATGCTCCTGATTCCATACTGGGCAGCTATCTGCTGCTGCTCATCCACATTGAGCTTGTAGATGCTCGCAGTGCCGTCAGTTGCAGCAGCCACCTCGTTGAGTATGGGCGCCATCATCTTGCATGGCATACACCAGTCAGCCCAGAAGTCAACCAGCACCACTCCGTTCTTTGTCTTATGGGCAAAATTCTGAGCGGTAAGATGCTCTATCAGCTCACTGTCAGCCACAGCCGGAGCGTTCTTCATCTTATTGTATGAACGCATAAAGAGGATCACCACAACGGCAATGACAACAAATGCAATTATCAATCCTTTCATTTTCATTTCTCCTTATTTTCTTTTTGCGTGAATGCAGGTGATCAGCTGCGGCCATAGC
>CAZVLJ010000117.1:0-4638 GCA_964627825.1 uncultured Rikenella sp.
CAAAGGTTGACGCTGCTTTTGCGGAGCTCAGGAAACACTGGAGCAATCACCTGTCTGTCTTGAAACTCACCCATCCTGATCCACGCCTGGAAAGAATGGTCAACATATGGAATCCATACCAGTGCATGGCGACATACAATTTCTCGCGCAGCGCCTCCTATTTCGAATCAGGCATCGGGCGGGGGATGGGGTTCCGTGACTCCAATCAGGATCTTGCGGGGTACGTTCAGATGATCGCGCCGCAGGCGCGCGAGAGGATAATTGACATAGCCTCCACCCAGCTGCCTGACGGAAGCGCATACCATCAGTACCAGCCGCTTACTAAACGGGGCAACGCGGAGATAGGCGGCAACTTCAACGATGACCCCCTTTGGCTCATCTTCGGGGTGGCAACATACCTCAAGGAGACGGGTGACTGGTCAATCCTTGACGAGACGGTGCCATTCAACAATGACCCTAATGATGCGGCCAGCCTGTTCGAGCACCTCCGCCGCTCATTCATGCACGTGGTGAATAACCTCGGACCTCACGGACTGCCGCTGATAGGGCGGGCCGACTGGAATGACTGCCTCAATCTCAACTGCTTCTCCTCTAATCCCGACGAGAGCTTCCAGACAACGGAGAACCAGAAGGGAGGGGTGGCTGAGTCTATCTTTATAGCTGCAATGTTCATCCTCTATGGGGCTGATTTTGTGACCATTGCCAACCGCAGGGGTGAAACGCAGATGGCTGAAGATGCTTCCGGGCACATCAGGGCTATGGTTGATGCGGTAAATGAGTACGGATGGGACGGCGAGTGGTTCCTGCGTGCATATGATTATTACGGCAGGAAGGTTGGAAGCAGGGAAAACGAGGAGGGCAAAATCTTCATTGAGTCGCAGGGAATGTGCATCATGGCAGGCCTCGGGCTTGAAGACGGCAGGGCTCTGAAGGCGCTGACATCGGTCAACAAACACCTGGCCTGCGAATACGGGATTGTTCTGAACAACCCTGCCTTCACCAGGTACCTCATTCACCTGGGTGAGATCTCAAGCTACCCCGAAGGGTACAAGGAGAATGCCGGCATCTTCTGCCATAACAACCCGTGGATCATCATTGCCGAGACCATCGCCGGCAACGGCCACAGGGCATTTGATTATTACAGCAGGATCACGCCAGCCTACCTCGAGGAGATAAGTGACCTCCACAAAACAGAACCCTATGTTTACTCGCAGATGATAGCAGGTAAAGATGCCTTCCTTCCCGGTGAGGCCAAGAACAGCTGGCTCACAGGCACTGCGGCATGGTGCTATTACGCTGTTACACAATACATTCTTGGCATTCGTCCCGACTATGACGGGTTGACCGTTGATCCGTGCATCCCGCCGGAATGGAACGGATTCAGCGTCCGTCGCATGTTCAGGGGAGCCATATACAACATTGAGGTGGTCAACCCGGAACGCAAGTCCAAGGGGGCCTGGGAAATAACTGTTGACGGTAAAAAAATCGATTCATGTGTGCTGCCGGTCTTCCCTGAAGGAACAGAACACAACATAAAAGTAACAATGTGACAAGATGAAAAAGGTATTATCAATTTTTCTGACATCAGCTGCAGCACTTGCCATCCTTGCTGGCTGCGGAAACGCGGCGATGAGAAAGGCAAGGACCAAATCTCAGCCGGCAACCGGTGCCATACTGCTGAACCAGGCCGGATATCTTCCGGACGCATCCAAGGTGGCTTTGATCAGGTCTGATGCCGCCGGGTTTGAGGTCATTGATGCCGCCACCGGTAAAACCGTTTTTGACGGAACTACAGGTGAGCCAGTAAACTGGGAACTTTCGGGTGACACGGTACGGGCCGCTGATTTCACCGACCTGAAGCAAGAAGGCACGTTCAGGATATGCCTTGCAGGATCAGACGTCTGTTCAGCACCGTTCCGTATTGGCGATGACGTGTATCATGAGGTCACAAAAGCATCTGTAAAATCATACTATTTCAACCGTACCGGCATTGAGATCACTGAGGAATATGGGGGCGAATGGGCCCGTCCCGCCGGCCATCCTGACACGGTGGTCATCATTCACACATCTGCTGCCTCGGCAGGCAGGCCTGCAGGGAGAGTCATCTCCAGTCCGGGAGGATGGTATGATGCAGGCGACTACAACAAGTACATCGTCAACAGCAGCATCACCAACTACACCCTGCTCCTCTTCTACCATATGTTTCCGGAGTATTGCCGGTCACTGGAACTGAATATTCCCGAAAGCGGAAATGATATCCCTGACCTGGTTGATGAGCTGCTCTGGAACCTCAGATGGTACCTCACCATGCAGGATCCGGCTGACGGCGGGGTTTATCATAAGCTGACCAACCTGCAGTTCGGCGGGTTCGTCATGCCGCACGAAGCAACCGATCCCAGGTATGTGGTTATGAAAAGCACCGCCGCCACTCTTGATTTCGCGGCTGTCACGGCAATGGCTTACCGCGTTTTTGCCGGTGATTCTTCAGAGGAGCTCCGGACCCTTGCCGCAACCTGCCTCGAGGCCTCAGAAAGGGCGATGAAGTGGGCCGAAGCCCATCCTGATGTGATTTACCGCCAGCCAGATGATGTAAGCACCGGCGCCTATGGCGATGGCAACCTCGCTGATGAGCTCTTCTGGGCTAAGGCTGAGACAGCACTGGCACATGGAACAGTACCCGCCGAGGAATTCCTTGAAGGTATCAGTGCCGTGACCCCCACATGGAACCAGTCAGCCACTCTGGGACTGATCTCGCTGGCACTGGCCGAAGAGCAATCATTCGCCGGTATCAGCGAGCAAGCTAAGGCACTGATCACTGCCTTTGCGGATGAGTTGCTGGAGAAATCCACAGTGTGCCCCTACCGCATCAGCCTTGACTGGTTCGCATGGGGAAGCACCTCAGACGTGGCAAACCAGGCCATGATCAAATTGGTAGCCATGAGACTGACCGGCAGCAACCGGTTCATGCCCTCCATACAGGCTGACCTCGACTGGCTGCTGGGAGCCAATCCCACCGGATACTGTTTTGTGACAGGGTACGGAACCCTTTCGCCCATGCATATCCATCACCGCCCGTCAGGCGCCGACGGAGTGCCGGAGCCGGTACCCGGATTCCTTGTGGGAGGGCCGAACACGGTAGTGATGGATGACTGCCAGCCACCGGTTCAGAGATCAGCTTTCCCGGCAAAGTCATACTCGGATGTTGAGTGCAGCTACTCAACCAATGAGATTGCCATCAACTGGAATGCCCCGCTGGTTTTCCTGCTGGGCGCCATGGATCATATGAGGCCATAGTCGACAAATGTCGTTAAACATAACCTGATTCCTTGAAATTATCCGATCCAAATATGTAGATTAGTGGATCAAAGGAACCAGGCAATGACTACCCGAAGGAACTTTATCAAACAGAGCGGACTGACCGCAGGCGGCTTCGCTGCCGCCACTGCCCTTGGATCATCAGCTATACCGGCAGGAGAGGTGAATGGCAGAAAGAAGGAAGGCTTGAAAAGCCTTAAGATCAGTAAGATGATAATTGAGCCCATCAATATTGAGATGGAGCCCTTCCCTATCGCCCTTGGCGTGATGACCAAACTTGACAATGCCCTTGTCACTATCGTTCTTGAGAACGGAATTGAAGGTTTCGGCGAAGCCGCTCCAATAATGACCATCAGCGGCGAGAACCAGCAGACCATACTGGGTACCCTCAACAGCTGCCGTGAATTTATCG
Organism: uncultured Rikenella sp.; assembly: GCA_964627825.1. Classification (GTDB taxonomy): domain Bacteria; phylum Bacteroidota; class Bacteroidia; order Bacteroidales; family VadinHA17; genus SR-FBR-E99. The sequence goes on from CAZVLJ010000117.1 coordinate 3,728, forward strand.
TTGGTCAGGATATAAACAACTACAGGTCTCTCGCGTACACCCTGAAGAGTGCTTTCTGGGCACAGTCTACAGCCAGATGCGCCATTGAGATGGCCCTGCTTGATGCCTACACAAAAACCCTGAATATCCCGTTCTACAGGTTCCTGGGGGGAACAGACAACAGGGTTGAGACGGATTACACCATAGCCATTGTGCCGGCCCTCCAGGCAAAGAAGGAGGCTGTTGAGCTTGCTGCCATGGGATTCAGGGTGATAAAGACAAAGGTGGGCATCAACCTGAAGGAGGATGTTGAAAGGGTACTTGCCATACATGACGGCGCCCCTGACTGCGGTATACTCATAGACGCCAACCAGGGTTACTCGCCGAAAACGGCACTGCGCTTCATCAATGAGGTGGTGAATCATGGAATCTATCCGGTCATGTTTGAACAGCCTGTTCACAAGAATGACCTGGCCGGGATGAAGCATGTGCGTGACAATACTGAGATACTTGTTGGTGCAGACGAATCTGTATTCACCAGGGCAGATGCTATCAATATCGTGCGGACCGGCTGTGCCGATGCCATCAACATCAAGCTGATGAAGTCATGCATCATTGAGGCTCTGGATATAGCAGCCGTGGCACGGAGCGCCAACCTCAAGCTTATGATCGGGTGCATGGTCGAGACCAACCTGGCGCTGGGATGCGCCGTTCATTTTGCTGCCGGCGTCGGAGGTTTTGAATTTATTGATCTTGATCCCTCATTTGAGGCTTCAGAGTGCCCCGTCAGTGGCGGACCCGTCTTCAAGGCCCCACACTGGACCATAGGTCCGGAGCCGGGATTGGGATTTTCATCCAGGCAATAGGCAGTAGGCAGTAGGCAGTAGGCAATAGGCAGTAGGCAGTAGGCAATAGGCAGTAGGCAGTAGTGG
>CAZVLJ010000118.1:0-4542 GCA_964627825.1 uncultured Rikenella sp.
GCGCTATCTTGCCTCCGGTGTTGACGGAGAAGTCGAAAACTGAAGTGATCAGGAATGTGGCCAGCGCCAGGTACTTCAGCTTCACCCTCCCGATAAAGAGAAGGTGCAGCTCCAGATCAGGCAGGTAGACGGCTGTGGCAACGACGAGCGCCATCACTGAAGCGGAGGCTCCCAGAGCTATCGACACATTGACCGTTCCGGCGAACGCCGGAAAGATGTTAAAGACGGCTATATAGAGAAATGCTCCTGCCAGGCCGCCAAGGATATAGAGCGACACCAGCTTGCGCTGATCAAGGTAACCCAGGAAAATCTTTCCGAACCACCATAGCCAGAGCAGGTTGAAGAGCAGGTGTATGAATCCCTGGTGGGTGAACATGTAGGTGACGGGTGTCCAGAACTTGAGCGCCAGGGCACTCAATGAGGCGGGAACAGCCAGGTTGGATATTACCGCCGGCGCCAGGCCGCTGCTGCCTAATAGCACGCCTATCACTTCAATGACCTTGATGATCAGGAAGATGGCTCCGTTGATGTACATCAGCCGCGTCAGTGCCGTGCCGTGCCTGAATGAACCTTTTATCTCGTTCAGGATACTCATCAGTAGAGTGTTTTGGTAGTCTTCCGCCAGTATCTGATGAGGAGGTAACCAAAGATCATGCCGCCGAGGTGTGCTGTATGTGCTATGCCGCTGCCGGGGCTGGTGATGGCGAGATAGAGTTCTATGGCTGCATATCCTATCACCACGTACTTGGCCTTGACGGGTATGGGCGGGAAGATGAACATCAGCTGGGTGTTAGGGAAGAGCACACCGAAGGCAAGCAGTACTCCGTAAACGGCGCCAGAGGCTCCCACGACGGGAACGTTCAGTATTGAATTAAGCCGTCCCATCTGTGCGTCAGTGAAGTTCTTGCCCTGGCTTACAGCGTCGCTCCCTGCATCATATACGAACTGCAACTGCTCCGGCGAGAGGATATTCATTACTTTATTGTACTGAATCCATTGTACCAGTTCGAAGAAAAAGGCTGCGCCGAGGCCGGTGACCAGGTAGTAGAGCAGGAACCGCTTCGGGCCCCATACCTGCTCAAGTATGCGGCCGAACATCCAGAGGGCGAACATATTGAACAGCAGGTGGACGAACCCGCCATGCATGAACATGTGGGTTACTATCTGCCACGTGTGGAAGAACTCCGATTTCGGGAAGTACAGTCCCAGGATACCATTCAGGTTAATCCCTGCGGTGAGCCTGAGAAGCTCGTTCATCAGCAGCATGACCACATTGATGATGATTAGGTTCTTCACCACCGGCGGTGTGCCTGATAATATTCTGTTCATCTTTCTTTTTTGTCGTGTTTCAGACCGCAAATTTAGCCATTCTGGCCGAAAATCAGCTGAATCTGCGGTCAAGCTCTTCCAGGGTGATTATATTCATCACTGTTTTGCCTGTGGGAGAGTAGTTTGGCAGGGAGCATGCAAAGAGCATGTCAAAGAGCTCCTCCATCTCGGTATGTGTCAGCGGTGTGCCGTACTGTATGGCGGACGCCCTGGCCATGGAGAGGGCCACGCGCTCCCGGGCGCCTATTGACGGATCGCCCATTGTATGCCTGTACTCTGAGATGATGGTCTCCAGCATGGCAAGTGGATTGGCATTGCGACTATCGGCCGGGTGACCGGTTATGGTCACTTTGTTCTCACTGCCGCAGTTTATCCCGAATCCCAGCAAACGCAATTGTTCACCTATCTCTTCGAGGATTGCCATCTCGCCGGGGTTGATTTCGGTCTCTATGGGGAAGAGTGACACCTGTGCCGGGCGCGGGCCGTCGCCCAGTGAGGCAAGGTATCTCTCGTAGAGTACCCTTTCATGTGCCCTGCGCTGGTCTATCATCATTATGCCTGAGATGACGGGGCACATGATGTAACGGTTCTTTACCTGGAAAAAGCGGCGCTGGCCGGCTCCCTGTACATCATCAGCCGGGCCGGGTGTCATACTCTCATCGCTCTCACTCTGGCTCTCACTCTCACTCCGGTTCTTGCTGCGGGCGGTGATTGTGAAGAGCGACTCCCAGTCGGAGGGGGTGCTGCGTCCGGCATCCCACTTCCATTTCGTTTCCGGGCGGTTGTACTCGGTACCGTCAAAGGGATTAAACGATTGATCTACATCAATATGCGGGGGTGTGGGGGCGGGTGTGTTGCCGGTGATGACAGGTATCTCCACGGCGCCTTCCGGCCCGAAGTCGAGCGACGGCACCACGTTGAAGCGTCCCAGTGCCTCGCGCACGGAGGCAAGCATGATCTGCCAGACCGATCTCTCATCTTCGAACTTAATCTCTGTCTTTGTAGGATGGATGTTGACATCTACTGAGGCAGGGTCGGCGGTCATGAAGATGAAGTATGCCGGCACGGTGTCCGGGGGAAGCAGCCCCTGGTAGGCTTCCATCACTGCGCGGTGCAGGTAAGGGTGTCTGATGAACCTGTTGTTCACGAAGAAGAACTGTTCGCCTGCGGAGCGGCGGGCGTTTTCAGGCTTGCCTGCATATCCCCTGACAGCCACTATCGATGTTGATGTCTCCACGCTGACCAGGTTCTGATTGTACTGTTTGCCGAACAGCCCTACTATGCGCTGGCGGTGGTTGCCCGGGCTGAGCCGGTATATCTCCTGGTCGTTGTGGGTCAGGTTAAACCTTATCTCCGGGTGTGCCAGTGCCACCCGCTGAAACTCGGTGATGATATGCCTGAACTCCGTCGTATCCGTTTTAAGGAACTTGCGTCGGGCAGGGACGTTGTAGAATAGGTTCCTGACGCTGAAGACTGATCCGGCAGGGCAGGAGCATGGTTCCTGTCTTGTGACCCTCGAGTTGTTTATCTCCACCAGTGTGCCTGCCTCATCCTCTTCGCGCCGTGTGCGCAGCTCGGTCATCGAGACGGCGGCGACGGATGCCAGTGCCTCACCGCGGAACCCCTTGGTGGTGATGGTGAAGAGATCGTCGGCTGATGATATCTTTGAGGTGGCATGTCTCTCGAACGACAGGCGGGCATCGGTCTCGCTCATGCCGCTGCCGTTGTCTATGACCTGCACCAGGGTACGGCCGGCATCGCGTATGACAATGCTTATCTCCGTTGCTCCGGCATCAACGGCGTTCTCCGTCAGCTCCTTGACCACGGAGGAAGGACGCTGGATCACTTCGCCGGCGGCAATCTGGTTGGCCACGGAGTCGGGCAGGAGCTTGATAAGGTCACTCATAGTGGGCAATTAAAAGCGGAGGTAAAGATAGATGACCAGCACCATTATGAGTATAATTACGAGCAGTCTTATGGCGGTCTGTTTCCGTACGTTTTCCTGTCTGCGCGGGAAGTAGTTTTTCATGTCGCCCCTCATGATCTTCGAGCGGTAGGGTTGTGTGGTCTTCTCTTCGGTGTCGGTGGCGGAACGGCTTTCCGCGTTCCCTGATGATATTTCTTCGTTATGCCTCTCATGACCGGCATCACTGGCAGCTCGCTCCGCTTCCCATGCCCGGCGTCGTTGTTCCAGCTCCTCCTTCACCGGGTCATAGTACCGGGGCTTGTAGTTGAAGCCTCGCGGTTTGTTCTGCTTAAAGAAACTGGGGATAGCCATAGTGCACTTTTTGCAAAAGTAGTAAGAAAAGCCTTAAGGGGAAAGTCACGTATAGCGGATAAAGGTTTCAGATAACTCACTTTTTATTAATTTTGAGAGACTAAACCTGGTATTTGTATCATGAAGATTCTCGTAACCCACTCAGGCTCTTCCGGAGTCACGGCAGACACTGCCGGGCGTATTGGCAGGGTGCTGACCGGGCTGGGTGCAGAGATAACGGTGCTGCCCATGAGCGGGGTGACCACGGTGAAGGGATTTTCTGCTGTTGTGGCCGGATGCATGGAGCAGACAGGAGGGTGGATGCCCGAGGCGATGGAGTTTGTCAGGAGAAATCAGGCATTATTAAAGAAGAAGCCATTTGCAATTTTCACCATCATTCCCTCTCTGGGCATGGATAAGGGTGCCGAGTCACGCATGGTGATCATGCAGTACACTGCTCATGTGCGTGGTATGGTTCACACTGTCAGTGAGGGTTTCTTCAGCGGGGAGGCTGACAGCAGGGAAGCGGCGATGCCGGGTGAGCGGTCGAAATTCAAGCTGCGGCTGTTGCTTGGTCTGTTACGGGAGGCGGAAGGCCGGAGCCATTCGGAGGCAGAGACCTGGGCTGCGCAGCTGCATGAGAAGCTGGTCAAGCTTTCAGCCAGATAATCCGGTTGCCGGCCGAAGGTTGTAGACCTTTCAGCATTGTAGCACAAGTCACCCATGATGACCCGAAGGTCGTAGACCTTCAAGAATTGTAGATGCATGGCCCGGCCCACCCACTCCGGTCCGGCCTTTCAGCATTGTAGAACCGGTTACCCATTATGACCCGAAGGTCGTAGACCTTCAGGAATTGTAACACTGGTCACCATGATGACCCGAAGGTCGTAGACCTTCAAGAATTGTAGATGCATGGCCCGGCCCACCCGCTCCGGTCCGGCCTTTCAGCATTGTAG
>CAZVLJ010000119.1:0-4499 GCA_964627825.1 uncultured Rikenella sp.
CTACACTGATAATGTAGAGGTCCCCAGTTCAACTCTGGGTGGGACTACAGGATTTTCGATTTTGGATTTTCGATTTATTTCGGCAATCGCAAATCGGTAATCGACAGTACAATTGGGGATTTAGCTCAGTTGGCCAGAGCACCTGCCTTGCACGCAGGGGGTCAAGGGTTCGACTCCCTTAATCTCCACGAAGAGTCTTCAGAAATGAGGGCTCTTTTCTTTTGTGATTCACAGGCCATTGATCGGAATGACCCGGGAATGCCGATTTAATCAGAATCAAAACTTTATCGTGCTTTGATTGTTGAAAAAATGAACCGGCTTCATTCGGTTTCCCTTGAAAGGAAGACGGCAATCCATTGCTGTTTAAATTGATAAAGAGAAATCTTATGTTACAAAGCGCGGAACACTGAAAAATGAATTAAATCCTGGTCATAACCTCAGCTTGGCATACTGGTGGATCCCCTGACAAGAAAAAATAATAAATGAAAGGGTATTTAATATGATAAATAGTTATGATTTGATGGTTGCCCATCCTGAAACATTCAGATCGCTTTCAGTCAAGGATATGCTCTTTGTTCATTATACATGTCCACAGGTAGAAAAGCAAATCAATGCCTGGTCTGAATACAATATCATTGGATTTACATTAAAAGGGAAAAAAATTTACCATCAGGGAGGTAAAACGTGGATACTCTCGGAAGACAACACCCTGTTTTCTAAAAAAGGAGCATTTACGCAGGAAAAATACAAATATGGCGGGTGGGAAGTTATGGCTTTCTATATTCCTGATGAGTATCTGAAAAAAGTATTTAATGAATACCGTAGATTTCTGCCTCTCAAAGGCTTGCCTGAAAATACAATTGACCCTATGATTGAACTTGCGATTGATGACCGCATTCGGTCCTACTTTTTCAGTATCCTGACCTATTTTAATCATAATGGCACGCCTCCGGAGGATTTGATTGAATTGAAATTCAGGGAATTATTGTTTAATATCTATTCAAATCCAATAAACAGGATGCTGCTAGCTTATGTCTCCGGCCTGGTTGATCAATATAAAACGCCACTCTGGCAGATAATGGAATCGAACTTCATGTTTAATCTGTCAATCTCAGAATATTCCCGATTGTCTCAAAGAAGTGTATCGACATTCAAAAGGGATTTTAACTCGGTATATAAGACTACCCCGGGGAAGTGGCTTATAAATAAGAGACTGGGATATGCCAAAGACCTTCTGGAATCAAGCATGAAAAGCATCAACGAGATTGCATATGAAAGCGGCTTTGAAAATTCGTCTCACTTTAGCAGAGTGTTCAAGGAAAAGTATATGATGACCCCTGTCCAATACAGGCAACATCATAAAAACCTGATAAGAGTCAATGGGTAAATTATCAAACTGATTGCTATTCAGTAATCCATTAAGCAGCAGACAAATTTCTTTTATGCATGAACCGGACAGAATTAGGATTGAACTTCTGAGAAAACCTGTTTCCCTTTTTGGCTGATAATTTTGAACTGATGATTTAATACTAATTTAAAACAATCAGTTATGAAAAAGCTATCATTGATTTTAGGAGGTCTGGTTGGTTCAATAATTCTTGCTTTTGGCAATGAGCCAGTCAAAAACGGAGACTCTGGTCAGGTTATCCTGGAAAATGAAAAGGTCATGGTTGTGCAGTATATCAGCATGCCTGGTGAGGGTACCTGCGGAACAGGCATGCATGAACACGAAGCACACCTCACCATTATCTTAACAGGCGGAGCAGTAAGTGTCATCCATGAGGGTGGTGAGGCACATGTGTTCGATCTGGAAGCCGGCACCACACTATGGTCCGAGGCTGAGAAACACGAGGTCATCAATAGCGGAGAAGATGTGTTAAAAGTTCTCCTCGTCTACTTAAAGGAATGACCAGAGAATCCGGTCTGCGGAAAGGAGGTCCGGACTATGAGGCTCAGCATGGATGAGGCGTTTGATTAGCTTATGAACTTTCCTTCGCAGGATATGTTAGTAATCAGGATGTACATCAATGAAGTTTCACAAAGTTTTTGAATGTTAACCCCTTAAATTATTGAAATTATGAAAGCAAAAGACTTAAAAGTACTCATTGTACTGGTTACCTTCTTTTTCAGTTTTCAAAGTTTTGCGCAGAAGAAGGAATCGCATGAAATCGTGCTGCACCCTGATCAGTATTCAGGGCCCATCTATGTTTCAGGTAATGATTTCCCCAAAGGGAATATTATTAATATGGTAGACAAATGGGGCGGACTTGCTGTGGTAATTAATGAATTACCTGCAGGGACGGACTTTGCACCACTGCTGAAAGGTTTGGAAGATGACCTTTGCCAGGTACCTCATTGGGGTTACCTTGAAAAGGGCAAAATTCGGGTGATTGACAAATCTAAGAAAGAAGTTACGATTGAAGCTGGAAGCGTATTTTATATGCCACCCGGCCATAATGTAATAGTGGATGAAGATGCCAAAATAATTGACTTTAGTCCTTCAGATCAGATGAAGGATCTCAATAAACACGTTCTTCAAAAGGTGGCTGAAATGGAAAGTGGGCAATAATCTCCCAGGCTCTATGCAGTTTTGATTCGGGAATGTAAGGTGAAAAATAGAGGGTGTCTCATAATACAAATGGGGCACCCTTTTTCTTTTTGTCAGGATTTACACACAATTAGGGATACTGTTGAGTTAATCAATGAAAAAATAACAGACGGAGTTCTCCCCCTAGTTTCGACCTGCTATTTTGCATACCTCAAGTTATATAACCCGGGGTTTTCTGGAGGGGGGGGCATCCTCCTTCTTTTCACTGTTTATCAACTTATTAACCACTTGAAGTGCGCGAGGGCAAACCGGAAAAGGTGCGAACCGCACCCTGTTTGGTGGTGCCATTAAGGCCTTGTGTAGCGGGAGGACAAACAGGGGGTGGTTGTCTTTTCCGGCCTCCTTTTCTTTGGTTCATTTCTTTTGGAGGAGCAAAAGAAATGAACAGTAAGCCCAAATGAAAAAGGGCGCCCTTTTGAGACACCCTCTTAAAGAATTTTTTTGTAAATCCCTGAATCTGTAACCCGGAAAATGTCAGAACTTCAATGCCACACCAATATTCAGGTAGGCAATGCCGTATCCCAGTTCAAGCATTGCAGCGAAAGCATCGCTGAAGAAATATCTGCCACCGATAAAACCTGACCAGACAATTCCGCCTGAGGAATAGGAGTAGTCATATCCCGGAATCGGATCCCCGAACTCTTTGGATGACCCAATATTGTATCCCAGGAGCACACCGGCGTAGGTGTCAAGCCGGTCGACAAATGGATAATGGAAGCTGCCCCTGGCGCCGATAATTATGTTCGAATACTTCCAGCCCCATCCCATGTATTCGTATTTATAGGATGAATAGCCCACATAGGGGCCTACCCCTATAACGCCTTTTTCAATCAGTTCGTCAACCACGCCAATTTCAAGGGAGGCAGACACGGGAGGTATCTGGCTGGCATAATAGGTCCCTGAGTAGAGTGTTGATCCGAGGCCAAGGCCGAGGTTCAGCACTTTATCGCCTTTCAGGAAGTATGAATCCTGGGCGGAGAGATGTCCGGAAGCTAATGCAATGACAGCAAACAGGAGGATAATTTTTTTCATAGCGGTACTTTTTAGGGTTATTAATATTATAACAGTTAACAATCAGAGGTGAACCATGTTCATTGCCCGAGCTGATTTTTTGTAACTGAGCCTGGAGATATGCTCTTTTAAGTGGAAGAGGAAATGAATCTCCTGATAATGGAGCAATTATGGTGCTGCAGAGGTTGCATAGCAGCGACCCGGGGGATTAAGGGGCGATAAAAATCTTTCGGAAGGGCAGGGAAAAATGCAACAAAAATCGCCGTTTGCAGTTATAATAGTTACCCGTAAATGAAAAAAAGGCGGTCCCCCTTCATATGTTAGTCAAATATACATTCGTCAAAATATGGACCCAGAAAGGGTCGGCGAGGTAGGGGACCGCCCATTTCAAAATTAAAAAATATTTTAATCCAATTACATTTTTTTCGTCATTGATGCCATTTTTTTGGGCATTTGTTCTTTTTAGAGCAGGTTTTTCATGAGAAGCATCAATTCACCGGCGTTGAATTGTTCCGTTTACTCCGTATTTTAATGCATATATAATATAAGGTATGGAGGCAGTGGCACAATGTACAACCAGCAGGAGGGCGAAAAAAAATGAAAAAAAACTGCGAATAATTTGTTTTAATAAAAAAGGTCTCTATCTTTGCACCCGCTTTTGAAGAAAAGCATGTTCCCTGAAAGAGTGATTTGACAGATATAGCTTACCCTGGGGTGTCCTGAGAAGGGCAAAAAAAGTTGGAAAAAACTTTGGGAAAAGTTTGGCGGGTAAGAGTGAGTTCAGTATCTTTGTCGTCCCTTGCCCTCAAAAAAAGGGATGGGAACAAGTTCTTTGAATTAATGATGAAGTAGTAGCACACAGGCGGGAGAGATCTCGCCA
>CAZVLJ010000120.1:0-4495 GCA_964627825.1 uncultured Rikenella sp.
ATTTTTCGAATTTAATACTATTTCTGTCAGGTTTGACCTGCCAGAAGCACGATAACCCCGGTTTGACGGATAGTCGCCTGAGCTGCCAGCGCTCATATTGGGTGGTCTCCTCCGGAAGAGGCGGCCGCGGGCCTATGAGTGACATCTCTCCTTTGAGGATATTGAAAAGCTGCGGCAATTCGTCGAGTCCTGTTCTGCGTAGGAATTTTCCAACCTTTGTTACCCTGGGGTCATCAGCTATCTTAAACGCAGGGCCGTCTGCTTCGTTCATTTCCTCGAGCTCTTTTCTGAGTTCGTCGGCGTTAGCCACCATAGTACGGAATTTGAACAGCTGGAACTGTCTGCCGCGAAGGCCCACACGGGGTTGCTTGTAGACGACAGGTCCGGTGGAGCTGACCTTAATAAGGATAGCCATGGTGATGAGCAGGGGAGACAGAACGATTATTCCCAGAAGTGCTCCGAAAATATCGACGATCTTTTTAACACCCAGTGCGTAGGTGTTATGCGGGACGTTAATAAAGGTCAGGAACTTATAATTGGAGATCTGAGTCTTTACAGCATTCGAGAGTGTGAGCTTTTCGTCCCTGTACATTACGCTGAAGACAACGCCCAGCTCCTCGCATGACCGGACAATTTTCCTGATTTCAGTAGTAACGACTCTGTTTTTGATATAGAGCACCTCATCAATCATATCAACCTCCATGAGGTCGTTCAACACCTCAATAAAATCTTCGGGAAGAATGATGATTGTCTCCTCGTACTTTTTCCTGATTGCTTCCGAACTGGTAAAAATAGCAACGATCTTATAACCCCACTCCTTGTGTTCGAGCATGCTCTCAATGAATTGCAGCGAGGATGTGTCGGCAATCAGAACTACATTCAGGAAGTTAAATCCTTTAGCCCTGTATTGTTTGAAGACCTTGTACTCCAGGACCCGGAGGGAAAAGAGCAGGAGGAAGCCGAATGTCGGGATCAGGATGATAAAGGTTCTGGAGACTGTATAGAGTTTGAAAAGGAAATAAATGACAATAAGCAACATGAAGATTGCTGCAGCAGAAAGAAAATACTCCCAGAACAGGGCTGTATACTTTTTGGTACGGGGTATCTCAGTGGCTTTTAGCAGGTACATGACTATCAGCCACAGGGGAGTGATACCAATGAACATCAAGAGGAACCGCTTGTCGAGGAAGAAGAAGACTCCCTGTCCCTGAGGCAAGTAGACTGTCAGGTATGCAAGTTCAAATGCAATGAATATTGCCAGAATGTCCAGCGCACCAAGTATTATACTGAGGAGTCTCCATTTCTTGAGGAAAGGAATTATATGCAAACGATATAATGTACTGAATATATCCATCAGCAGTTCTTCAATTTAATCAGCTTCTGAAACCGGTTAATGATTAAACGGGTATTCTGGCTTCTTATTCTGTAAGTTGTATGTAAAATTATTCCCTTACGAAAAGGATATTTGGCGGTTTCATCTGCTTTCTAAATGTAACGCAAAGGTACTCTTAATCAGTATGTGGAGCAAGCCTGCCAATGTCACAAATTCCCGGGAATACAGGATGAATCGGCATCAAAAAGCACCATTGGTCATAGCGAACAGGATTGTTGGTATTAGGAATGACGGGTTTCGTCAAAATGGCGGGATTTTTATAAAAATTTATTGCAGAACCTTGAAACATCCCTGTGTGTCTGGTACAAGTGTCTGGAGGACAGCAATGTGTCAGCATAGGGAATCCTGTAGGCAATAGTTCTTTATTTAGGTCCCATTTTGACTAATGATCCTTTTGCATAGATCAAAGTTACCTTGCCATAGAGGCTATTCCCTGGTGGTAGGTGGCTCTGTTTATTTGAACAAGGAAGGATCGGTTGAACGAACATTGTTTTTAAAGGCCACAACGAACGCCTGGTTGTAGCCACTCTGTCGGCAGCTGTTCTGCAGACGCACCGCTTCAGCCAGTGTACTGTATTCACCGATTGTTGTTCTGTAGCCGCCCTTGTAGAGGTACTCGAAGGATTTATAATTATTGCCTGCCACTACTATGTTTTGACTGCCAATTGGTTTTGTGTTGGCAAGGATCTGTACCCTGTAGACAACTTCGTCCTTCTTTGCTTCCGGAACCATGTTTGCCTGTGCGGATTTGTTCAGGGATGGTGTCTCCTTCTTACTTTCCGGAGCAGGGGTGGCAGCGAAGTTCTTGTCTGAGGTTGTTGCTTCTTTCTTAATCTCCGGGGCTCGGGTTGCCACCTCCCTGGTGGCAGGTTGGGTTCCTGATTCCTGTTTTACCTGACGTGCCTGTGTGACCTTTTCGTTGCTAGTTACTGATGCCAATTCCTGCTTTGCCTGAGGAGATTGTGTGGTCTGAACCTGTTTGGCGGATGATTTTAATTCACTCACCTGTGCCATGGCAAGGCACCGCTGGCTAATGTTGAATGCCTCTTCGGGGCAGGTAACCAGGTTCAGCTGAGTTCTGGATCTCCCTGTCCTTGTTCTTGTTGTATAGAATGCTGTCCTGTTGTCTTCCCGGCAGATTGTGAATGCCAGTTCGTCATCCCTCGAATTGATTGCATCAGTAAGATTCTGTGGAGTGCCCCACTCTTCACCGCTAAAGGTACTGATGAAAATATCATATCCTCCTTCGCCGGGATGGCCGTCAGAGGAGAAATAGAGATTATTCCTGCTGTCAAGTGATGCGAAGAGTTCATTTCCTGATGAATTAATAGATTTTCCGAGGTTTTTCGGGTTACTCCATGCATCACCTTCCTTTCTTGTGATGAACAGATCCAGTCCGCCTGTTGAACCCGTCATGTCTGATGAGAATATCATGAAAGTGCCGTCTGCTGAAAGACAGGGGTGTGAGTAGATTGAGTTGTCAATACATATGTTTATTGGTTCATCTGAGATTTTCCATCCTGAAGGAGTGAATTCAGCCTTGAAAATTTTTTCACTATTGGATTTTGCAGGGATGAGGCTGACATACATTGTGTTGTAGTCGCTTGAGAAAGTGGTTGCCTCACTTGGAAAGACGACTGATCCCTCGATGTTGAATGGTATGCAATCTCCGGGCACGCTGTCAATAATGCTGGTTGAATAGATCTTGAGTGCGCCGAATGAAATATGCCCTGCCGGTACTTTTTCTTCGATCTTTGAATGAGAGAGAAAAATAATACCATCCCTGTAAAACTGTACCCCCGAAGACGGTGGCGCAATCTCGAGCCGGAAGGGCCTCACTAGGAGATGTTCCGGTTTGTCTGTGTCTTTTATCTGGTTGTCTTTTGTAGTCGGGATGAAGACTACTGATGCACTGTTATTTGGCGGGTTGACATCCCGGGCCATCAGGCTTATTAATGCAAGAAGTATAATAGTTGTTTTCATGACGTCGTTTTTTTACCACTGATATCTGCTTCCGGCAGTTCGGGTTACACCCCCGAAATTGAATCCTGCCGCAATCTCTACGGTTAAATCTCTCTTGTAGAAGGGGACATTCCTTGGGAAGTCCACGAGTGTCCCGATATATAGTTTCGGGAACTTATACTGGAAAAAGAAGGTCAGATTATTGTAATCGTGCAGGTAAGCACCTACGCAAAATGCATCCATATAAAGCTTGAGCATTGGGTTGTAGGTTTCCCTGCTCTTAAAGTCAAGGGAGTCATCCAGATTTATTATTATGGATGGTTCAAGTACAATGTTGAGGCTCCTGCTAAGGACTATTTTGTATCCTGCCAGAAAGAAATATTGTCTCGAGATGGGTATATCGTATATAGCCATATCTACGCTGTCGGTCATACTTCCTAACAGGTTGGTTGCCGATATTCCGGCATAGAGGTTCTTGCTGTAGAGATATATACCTGCATCAATGTTAGGGATTATGCTCTCTCTTCCCAGTGCACCGAGATCAGCGATTGAGTCCATAACGTTGTAGATGCCCTTGACTGCAATTCCTCCTGAAATAAAAGATATATTCTTATCGCTCAGCGGAATATGATAGGATGCAGCAGCGCTTACTCCCAGGCTTCGTGAGGGGCCGTAGTGGTCGTTGAAAAGGCTGCCGCCTGCTCCCAGGTTGGTAAAGCTTTTGCCTACAGGGGCCCCGACGTAACGGGGTCCTTTGTGAGCTATACGAGTATTACCGCTGAGCAATTGCGAGAAATCATCACCCTGGACCGTAGCAGACAGGTCAATGGCCATGAAGTCTTTGCTACCTGCTATTGCAGGGTTTATCATGAATGGAGTGAAGACCCTGTTGGCTATGGGGTTAATGGGAGTATGCTGGGCTGATGCCTGTAGTCCGGAAAAAATGAACACGGCAATCAGGGATATGGTTCTGATGGCTGACATCTATATGCTTTTTAGTCTGATCATAGAGTAAACGCGAAATTTGTTGTCAAGTTTCATCATGGTGGAATGATTTGGGAAAAATTGTGAGTTTGTTTTGCCCGGAATTTGATGTGCGGTATTGATCCGGGAAGGTTCGGAGTGTAATCAGGTGAGATT
>CAZVLJ010000121.1:0-4444 GCA_964627825.1 uncultured Rikenella sp.
TATGACTGAAAATGGTCAAGCTCAATTGTGTTTTAATTTTTAGTGGACACTAATGTGGCATTATTTTAAATCCAATGCTTTACGTTTGATCAAAATTCTATTTTGTAACTCACAGATGGTATAATGGGGAACAGAGTCACCTGTTGCAGTTCACCATTATCTAGTGTCAGATACCATGGATTCATCTTCGAATAGGCGTTGTAAATATCCACTCTGAAAGTTTTCCTTCCCCACTTTGTGTAAGTTTTTCGTTCAAGCCCGATATCAAGCCTGTGATATAATGGGAACCTGATATTGTTTATCCTTTCCAGATAGGGTAGATCGCCCTGGATTATCCTGTCGTAAAACGAGAATACAGTCCCGCTCTGCATGACGAAACTACCACTGATACTTAGTTTCTGAGTGATCTTATATCCTACGGAGAGCCTGAAGTCGTGAGGCCTGTCATACTTGTGATCAAATCTCTCACCATTATTTATCTCAGGCGATTGCCGTGTTGTCTTAGAAAGGGTGTAAGTAAGGAGTGCATAGGTTTTATGCAGTTCAGCCTGAAGGAGGAACTCAGCACCGTAACCAAGACCTGTTACCGGGATGATATTATCTTCCCATCGGGGATATAGAACGAAGCTTGCGCCTTCTCTGTACATGTAAAGATCCCTGCTGTTTTTAAGGAACAGATTGACCTCACCCCGGAAGAATGTTCCGGGATTGAAAAAAGCAGCTACCTCAACCTGCTGTGTCCGGGATGGCTTTATATTGCCATAGGAGGGAATCCAAATATCGTTTACTGCAATTGCATTTGAAGAGCTTACAGTATGGATCGACTGGGAGGACAAGGTATAGGCTCCCATCAATGTCAGATCCTTACTGACTTTAAAGGAAGCCAGCAGGCGGGGCTCGGGTAAAAAATGAACTGAATTAGGGCCTGATAAAAGGGTAAACCTTATGCCTGGCCGGATTGTGAACCTGTCACTGAATGTAATTTGATCTTCAATATAAGCTCCTGCTTCGAGCTGAGAGATTCCTTCAAGGCTGGCATTTTCACCTGCCGGGCGGTTTGTAAGTTCCCCGTTTGTATAGAGAAATGTGCCAATAACAGGCTTCACAGAGCGTAGATTGGCAAAGATGCCTGCCTCAAGATTATGGACTTTACTTGAAATGGCCAGGGTGCTGTTAAGACCAAGCTCTTTGATCCTGCTGCTGGTGGTATTTATTGCATCTTCAGTCTGAGTTTCCTCTTCAAAGCGTGTCAGATGAATCTCTTCCCCGGATTCTGACAGGAAATCCTGAAAGAACAGACGAGTAGTAATACTTTTGTTCGCAGTGGGTTTGTTGGTCCATGAAATCCCTGCAAGCAGATCTTTCCACCCTGAGATCACCCTGTTCTCATACAGAGTTTCAACATCATGGTCGAATTTAGTGTAGCCTGTGTACTTCTCATGCTTGTCACGGTTAAAATACAGGGTAAGACTGAGATCATTTTTCCGGCCAATTGCTCTGGATGCGTTCAGGTTCAGATCATGAAAATCAAAAAACGGGAAATTCGGGTAACTGCGGTTAAGTGTTTTGTTAAGGAATTTAGTGGTGCCTATCCGGCCTGCTACTGCAATCGTTGTAAGGGTGTCAGGTGAAAAAGCGACACCGACGCCCGATACCAGCAGCCCGGCTGATACGGAAGTCAGGACAGTGTCAGAGACATTTCTGCCGGAAGTGAAATTAACCACTGATGACAGTCTTCCCCCGTACCTTGCAGGGAATCCTCCCTTCATCACTTCCACCTCTGAGACCATGAAGGGATCAATAGCCGAGATCAGTCCCGAAAAGTGAAATGGCTGATATACCGGGAATCCGTTAAGATTAAACAGGTTCTGGTCATATTGGCCTCCCCTTACAATAAGCCCGGCCGACCCTTCTCCTCCTGATTGGACCCCCGGTAGGTACTGGATTTTTTTCAAGAGGTCCTCACCGCTGCCGATCACAGGCAGAAAGCTCACCTCTGCAGGGGCAAAGCCGGTGATCTCAAGATTGGAGTCTCGTTTAAAACCTGGTTTACGGAATCCGGTTACTCTGATCTCTTCGATTGAAACCAGTTTGTCATAATATAGCACCAGGGTAGTATCACTTCTAACGGTCAGATCAGTTTTCATCTCTTCATACCCCCCGTACTTAATAAACAGAGTGAGGATACCGGCAGAATGATAAAATGAAAATCTGCCCCTGATATCTGTTAGGTACCTGTCTTGATCAACTTTAATCACTGCTTCAGGAAGGGGAATACCAGTCTGGGCATCAAGGACGATGCCCTCGATCCGAAGGCGCTGACCGTTTAATAATGAGCAGACAGCCAACAGAAGTGTTATGAATAACAGTTTTTTCATACCTCGACGATTAGAACTGCAGTGTATCTTTGTCAACAGAGTACATAGCAAAGATGCCGCATCCATTGCTTGTATTGCTGTGAAGTCTTATCGGCTCTGAGAATGGATCATCAGATACTTTATAGTACTTCCACCTGTCAATCATATAGTTGTAGTAATCGTAACTTAACGTGTAGAGAGAAACTACGAAATATGTACCGTCGCCTGGATGGGGGGCTATAATTTTAAACGAATGACTGCTGCCGTTAAAACTTTTATCACTCCACAGTAACTCCCACGTTGTCCACTGAGTGATCGGCGCCCAGTTATAACCCTTCAGTGAGCCACTATAACGATGAGCTTTTGATTTATAACGATATGTCATATACGGGGGATCGGGGTCAGAGTAGATTGCGTATTGCATTCTGCAATCTCTGTCAAGATATGTGGACGAGAGATCTATACCATTAAGTCCTATACGGTAAAAATTCTCTATATCGGGCGGATCATCGATTACGACTGTAATTTCGATGAGAGGATCTCCTTTGCGAGTTTCTCCCATAAGGCTGATTCTATAAGCCGGAGTGTCAAAAAACCATTCCGGCCAATCTCCTGCTAGATAACGCCAGGATAACTCTTTAATCTTTATAGTGTTGGGCTTGATGTCCGTTGCTGTCACGGTTTCAAAGCCTGGGTAGTTTACTTTAACAGTGTATTCTTTCCCTTCAGAAAGAAAAACTGATGAATCTACCGGGAAATCCAGATAACCTTTGGTGGAAATTGTTCCTGACAGTATTGCCGGGGTGTCAAGAGTTAAACTCTTATAGAATACTCCATTTTCAAAAAGGTCAACCTGACAATCAATGTCCATTTGAATTGCTGGATCCTGTATCCCTCTTGCCATTGTCACTCTCACCCTGCTATCATGGTCCGGACCGATAAATGATTGAACAGCTAAAAGAGGATCTGTGTCAGGCAAGCTGAAGGTCATATCATTGGAGCAGGAAGAAATGAGAAGCAGTATTCCTGCAAAGATTGAGTTCAATATATGTTTCATTACGAAGAGTGTTTTATTCTGGCTGATAGGCTTTCCTATGCTTTCAATTACTATACGTTAGGATATCTGCCTTTGTGACAAGATTTTTGGGATTTATTTAACCCAAATCTAAATCACCAAGAATTAAACTGCCAAGAAGCACCAGTTAAATTATGTAGTGGGCAAAAGCAAGTGTATGGCAGCGTAGGGATGGTTGTGGTGATGCGCTGCCATACTCTTGCTTGAGCGCTAGGGCCTAATATATTGGATAACACAGCCTTACAGCTAACGGTGACGTATAAGTTTTGTTGGGGAGACCGAAGCGCTTCCCTATCAAGATGCACAAACCTTGAATAGTAGTACAACCCTTTGAAATTGGCACTTCCACCCCAATAAAATTTATACGATGTTGGCAACCGTAAATTGTTATTCATCCTAATTTAGATTAATTTTTCCTTTTAATCTATCAACCGATAAAATCAATTCGGTATATTTTTTTTGTCCAAGCAAGCTAATATTTATCTCTGTTGTTTCATAAATCCCATTCTTGTTTATCTTTTGCAGAGTCAGTCTGCGACGTAATCCACACTTGTCAATCAATAATTTGTAATCATTATACTCATTTTGGCCCAGTCTTAACTCACTCAAATGTTTTCTGAATCTGAGCATAAGAATAAATCGTAAACCATTCCCGATATTCGGGTTAAAAGTCCGAATAATTATCTCTCTCTCATTTATTATTGCCTCAATATAAGATGGTTTTATAGCAAATTCAAACAGCCCAAATACAATCAATACGGCAAAAAGCCCAGTATAGGGTTTTATTATTTCTATAAAACTCCAGTCCTGAGTTATTATACCTCTTATTGAAAGTAGTCCAATCGTGAATCCAAGCAATGAAACTATCAGATTTACTATAATATAAATCTTAAAACCTTGTCTGTTATCTATCTTGTTTTTTATCATTCCGCTCAATATCGTGGTTCGTGTCTTATGGTTGCCAACGTTCGGCGGTATGTGCAGTTGGCGCAGAGTCGCGGTGGCGCGTGTT
>CAZVLJ010000122.1:0-4358 GCA_964627825.1 uncultured Rikenella sp.
AGGAATTTTCCCGAAGCTATCCTTTTTGCGGCAAACGTCAGCTTTGCATCTGCCGCCACTACACACGGATTCTTTCCTCCCAGCTCCAGTGTTACAGGAGTGAGGTTCTCTGCTGCCTTGATCATCACCTTCTTCCCAACAGCCGGACTCCCGGTAAAGAATATTTTATCAAAAGGAAAATCCAGAAGATAATCGCTCAATGAGTGCTCTCCTTTTACAAATAGTATCAGCTCCTTCGGAAAATGACTGATTATCCTTGATATAACCTCAAGTGTATTGGGCACCTTCTGAGACACTTTAAAGACAACGCAGTTACCGGCAGCCAGGGCGCCCATAACCGGAATCATCGATAGCTGGAAAGGATAGTTCCACGGCGAGATGATCAGCACCTGCCCGTACGGCTGGGGCTGGATATAACTCCTGGCCGGAAAATTGACGATGGAAGTTCTGATCCGCTGCCTGCCCGACCATTTCTTCAGTTCCCGTATCATCATATTGATCTCGGCAATTGCATACCTCGATTCTGTTCCTAGCACCTCAAAATATGGCTTATTAAAATCCTTATGAAGGGCATGGCTAAGTTCATCTTCATGACTCAGTATCAGTGACCTCAATTTCTTAAGATTACTAATCCTGTACTCTACATCAAGTGTCTTACCTGATGCAAAAAAACTCTTCTGACTCGCCAGTATCTGCTCCAGCCCTATTTTATCCATAGTTTTTTGGTGTAATTGAAATACAGGATCCAAATATAACCGGATTAAGGATTAATCTGGATGAAGTCTGTCATGTAGAGCGCGGATATGCTATATGGATGAATCACATAAGAAAACGGCAGTGTAATATTTTCTTCGTAAATTTTATACGATTAATAAATTCAATCATCACCCGGGTGACCCATTTGTTCCGGGTTAGCATCAAACTATAAATGTAAACCACTATGAAACAAAGAGTTTTAATCTGACTGATGGCATCACTGATGCTGGGATGTGCCGATGTCAATGCAAAGGATTATTCTACTTCAAATTTCAGTGTAATAAAGCTTGCTGACGGAGTATATGCCTGCATCAATAAACCCGGGGGAAAAGCTATCGGAAATTCAGGGATTGTGGATAACGGAGAGACCACTATAGTGTTTGATACCTTCCTGTCACCTGATGCGGCAGAAGAATTGATCAGGATGGTTGAGCAGATGAAATTGTCGTCAATCAGGTATGTGATCAACAGCCATTTCGATAATGATCATGTGAGAGGTAGCCAGTGCTTCTCATCCGATGTGAAAATATTGACAACAGAAAGAACTGCTGAACTGATAAGAGAGGAAGAGCCGAAGGCAATAGCTGCAGAAAAAATCTACGCAAAAGAACTTTACGCATATTTTGATTCATTGGACAGGGCATTCACAGGCGACAAGACCTCAGGCGAGTAAATGACCATCATAATGATGAAACCCTATTTTGAAGAGCTGCTTCAGAGTCATCTAAAATTAGAACCAGGGTACCTGACACCTATGTCAAGAATGAGATGAGGCTTGACGGAAGCAGCATAAAAGTAATCCTGATTTAGTGAAGCTTAAGGCTACAAGGCAGAAATCAGACTTCTTTTTATGGACACATCATGCCGAATGCAAGAACCATTTATATTAGCGCCTGTGAAAGAAAAGGAGAAAGCACAAGGCGAACAGGGGAAATTCTCAAGGGGAGAAGAGCTGGCCAATGCCCTCTCACACCTTGCCGGGGCATTGCTCGGTATAGCAGCACTGGTTCTGATGGTGGTTTACTCAGCCAGGGTCGGAACGGCATGACACATTGTATCAACTGCCATCTTCGGTGCAACTCTTGTCATTCTGTACCTCTCATCCATGTTCACACACTGGCTTCCGGCAGGCCGTACCAAGGAGTTCTTCTTCACCGTCGACCAGATAGCCATCTTTATGCTCATAGCCGGAACCTATACTCCACTGGCACTGATAATGAAATTCAGTCTCTTAACCTTAATACCACAGCCGATGTTCAGGGGGAATACCGTCCCTCCTGTTATGCCGACCGGTGGAATCATCAATAGCCCTGATTACTGTCTTAACAGGAATACCTGTGTATTTCCTTTTCAGGATAAAGAATTCCTGAAAGACCTGTTTCCCATCTGCCTCCGGATCTAAAGGGTTCCGTCTCGTCTTCCTGCGGATCCCTCCCTCCCCTGCTAAACCGCGGCGAGACTGTGCCCTGAGGTACCGGCTGCGGACTTTATGAAATATGAATTACCTTAGCAGGAGATGTCAAATTCATTTAAATACGATGCCATGATTACAAAAAAACTTACAGGATCTCTGAGTTTCCTTACAGCTCTCATATTGCTGTGCCTGCTGATGAATACTGTGAACCTGGCAGGCCAGACCTGTGGTAAAAAGACAAAAAAATGGGTGGCTACCTGGAGCACTGCGCTTCAGCTTGTTGAACCACGCAATAATCCGCCCTCACCGGGTCTGACCGGTAATTCCCTCCGACAGACAGTACGGGTATCGATTGGTGGAAAAACCCTGCGGGTTAAGTTTTCAAATGAATTCAGCAAAAGCCCGGTCACCATGCGTTCAGTGCAGATCGCCGCCTCAGGAGAAGGTAGTGCCATTGACCAGTCAACGAACATAAAACTTACATTTGGCGGGGCACATGAGATAACCATGGATCCGGGCAGTGCAATCACCTCGGATCCGGTCAGATTCAAGCTTAAACCACGGATGGATCTGGCAATTACAATTTACTTCGGCGAAACCTCTCCTGACATCACCGGTCACCCCGGCTCCCGTACCACCTCATATATCCTGGCAGGAAATGATGATTCAGTTACCGACTTTCCCGGTTCAGTGCCAACCGAACACTGGTATGTGATCAGCAGCATTGATGTGATGGCTCCCTGTTCGGCATCGTGTGTAGCTATAATCGGCAACTCGATCACTGACGGCCGGGGGTCAACAACCGACCACCAGAACAGGTGGCCTGATATGCTGGCTGAACGGCTTCTTGCGAATCAGGATACCAGGCTTGTTGGCGTTCTCAATCTTGGCATAGGCGGCAACTGCGTTCTCAGAGACTGCCTGGGGCCTGCCGGTATCAGCCGTTATGAAAGGGACATCCTCAGTCAGCCCGGAGTAAAATGGGTCATAATCTTTGAGGGTGTCAATGATATCGGGCAGGTAAGATCTGCAGATGCCGCTGCTACTGTCGCAAGAGGGCTGACCGACGCATACACGATGATGATTGAGTCTGCCCATTCGAGAGGAATGAAGGTCTATGGCGCTACCATCACCCCGTTCAGGGGTAATGGCTACTATAATCAGTACAGTGAAGCCTGCAGGAATGAGGTCAATGCATGGATCCGGAACAGCGGCCTGTTCGACGCCGTCCTGGACTTTGACGGTGTGCTGAGGAACCCGGATGATCCGGAGAGCCTTGTTTCTTCGTATCAGAATGACGGCCTTCATCCCGATGTGTCGGGATTCAGAAAAATGGCTGACAGCATTGACCTGAGACTCTTTACTGACAGGTAGCCGGAAGTAATTGCCCGGATTAGTTCGGTAACCTGAAAGACGAACTTGCCTGGTGCTGCTGAATCTGCCAGAATTACGGCAACAATAATAAACAAGGAGATTCTTTCATTATTTCCTTTACCGATGGAACATACAGAATAATGCCAGAGGCAGTTCCAAACTAATATGAAAGGTTGGCGCCGGTATGTGACAGCCTCTGTCTTTTGTGTGTTATTTCTTGTCGTAAACCAATGCCGTGTTCATCTCTCCCCAATCGCTTTTCATCGATGATTTAACTGTGAGAGTTTTACCGTCATCTGAGAGAGTCCAGGCATCATCGAGTTTCATCTCCATTGTTTCACCATTCATGTCGAAAGCGATGGTTTTTGCAAAGCGAAGTTCCTTCTTGTCTTCCGCCCAGGATGTGATTGTCTTGACGGAAGAACCCATCATACCCTCATTGATTGATTCCTTGCCATCAAGAGTATATTTTTCGCTTCTCTTCATTTCTCCCCCTTCCCAGGAAGGCTGAACAAGATCAACTGAAATCAAACCTTCCTGCTGGTTAACGGTCATTGATGTTGCGGACATCCTTGGCCCGTCACCGAAAGTACTTTTCGATTCATTGAGTGCCCATGAACCCGAAAAATCAGACTGGGCAAATAAACTTCCGGAAAGAAGGCTGAATGATAAAATTGCAAATAAAACAGGTAACGAAGCTTTAATAACGCGTTTACCAGAACCAAAATTCACTTTACTTTTCATTTTACTATAAGTTTTCAGTAGTGTCCGATTAAAATAATAAAAGAAGGGGTACTCCCCGAAGGTTTCCCCC
>CAZVLJ010000123.1:0-1472 GCA_964627825.1 uncultured Rikenella sp.
TTCAGCAATTTCAGGGAACTTTCTCTCCTTTATTTATGAATAATTCAGGCTAAAACATATATCTTCAGATTATACCTGCGCCCGGAGACAGGGCAATCAGCATAACGATCTCCATGAGGGCGAAAATAAGCAGCGCGTAACAAAATTATTACAATTACCTCCTTTGTTATCTATCGGTTATTTATGTATTTTGGCATTGAGATAAATCGGTTACCATAAATGTATGCAGACTTTAAATATCTGACCCATAACTCTGAAGATGAAAGCTACGGGCTATATCTTACTGTTGTCGGTTCGGAAAAAATAGAGCCGGGTGACCCTTACTCTCCAAATGGTCATCCGGTTGAGTATGACTTTAACTGGCATAAAGGAAGGATTTTACAGGAATACCAGTTAATCTATATAACCGAAGGCGAAGGTGAAATGGAGACGTTGAAGGCTTCCCACCATATTAAAGCCGGCTTTATGATACTTATACATCCTAAAGAGTGGCACCGCTACAGGCCTTTTAAGCATACCGGATGGTTAGAACATTATATCGGATTCAGAGGAGACGTCGCTGAAAGATTTATCAACTCATCTAAGATACTTGAGAATGCAAATACCCTTAATATCGGATTTCATGAAGGTATTCTTCATGACTTTAAAGAGATACTTATTGAAGCAAGAAATGAGACTCCGGGTTATCATCAGGTCTGTGCAGGCCTGATTTTACATATTCTTGGTAAAATTATCTCTATCAAAAAAAATGAGGTTTTCAGCAATACCCAGATAGAAAACACTATCAAGAAGGCCTGCATAATTATTCAAAGCAATCTGCAGAAAAACATGAATGTCAAAAGTCTTGCCTCTGAGTTAAATGTTGATTACTCTCTTTTCAGGAAAGTTTTTAAGAAATATACAGGATTATCTCCAATGCAATACCATATTTCATTGCGGATGAAACAGGCAATCTTCCTCCTTACAGAAACGAATCTCAGTATTAAAGAAATTGCTTTCAGAATGGGATTCTGCTCGGTCTATTACTTTAGTAGGCTGTTCAAAGAGAAGGTAAGAATAACTCCCAGTGATTACAGGAATGGAATAAGAGAAGAATCTCCTAATGATCTTACAAAAGACTCTCTTTCACTTGACAGATTGAATTCAAAGTAGTCTGAAAACCCTTTCACCGAGTAATTCAATGTTAGGGCTGCCTTCTGAGTGATTTCCCGGCTCTATCTGAGTTATATCATTCAGGGCGATGCCTGGTCATGTCTTTCTATATGGCCTTTTTACTTCAAAGTATATTTTCTGTCGGCTCACAAACTCATATCACGTTCTGTAAGGTAAAAGCCATGGAAAAACCAGGTTGTAATATGAGATTCCTCCGGCTTGAGGATATAAGGAAGCAAACAACAGCATGATCAAATTCCTGGAATATACAATATGATGAACAAAGAAATCAAAAGTTACTCAAATATCGGGTTTATCGG
>CAZVLJ010000123.1:1572-4260 GCA_964627825.1 uncultured Rikenella sp.
TATACAATATGATGAACAAAGAAATCAAAAGTTACTCAAATATCGGGTTTATCGGAACCGGGAGTCAATGTTATCCTTGCACTGAAAGATGTGGAGGTGATTTTATCAGAAGCTGAGGAACTTAAAATCGATCTTCCCCTGATTTCACTCGCAAAAAAGCGACTGATAGCTATTAAGGCGTCAGGGATTACTGATAAAGACATATCCTTTATCTGGAAGTATTACGAAGAAATAGCGAAATAATAATCAAATAAGAAGATCAGGAGAAAATAATGTTAAAAGAGAGCCTTTATGCATGTAATAATGAAGGAAGCCGGACAATTGTGGCGAGGCTGGTTGCCCATGTTGACTTATTGACTGCAATTGTGACCTTATGTAAAAAGTACAATTTTAAAGCTGCGGCTATAACTGTCTGCTTTGGTAGTTTGGCAAGTGCCGGCTACGAAGTTATTGCAAAAGATGAAAATGATCCGCTGGGAGCGAGACTGGGAGCACCATTGCATATGGATGGACCACTTCAGCTCTTATCAGCCCAGGGAACCGTCAGTTATGAAGAAAAAAGCGGTGAGCTGGTTGCTCATCTGCACGGTGCATTTATTGATAAAGATGCTGTTGTTCATGGCGGTCATTTCTTAGTAGAGAAATGCCCTGTTCTCAGAACAATGGAAATAGTAATACAGGAGATTGTGGGTATAGCTATTACCCGCCGTTACAACCCTGTGACAAATTCTATTCAATTGACTATTGAGTAACATTAAGATAAATCACCATAATCATTTCATTAAATTCTGGAGGAAAATTTATTATGAATAATGGTCAATCTTTCAGTTCAAAATCAAGAATTGGAGAAGTTATGACAGGGGGGCGTGCTATTGCAGAAATGTTAAATATTTGTAAAGTGGGACCTATCTTCGGAATGGCCGGCTTTCAACTCCTGCCCTACTATGAAGGTGTCAGGGAACTGGGTATGGAACATCACCTGGTGAGTGATGAACGTCTTGGAGCAGTTGCAGCGGATGCTTATGCCAGAATGACCGGACGTCCGGGAGTTTGCGATGCAACAACAGGACCCGGCGCCACAAATCTTGTTACAACGTTAATTGAGTCACTGAATGCAGGAATTCCCGTTATAGCCATTGCAGGTAACACACACCGTGCTCATTCATGGAAAAATATGACCCAGGAAGCACATCAGTTAGATATCCTTCGGCCAGCAGTAAAAGAATTGATCCGGATTGAAATGATCGAAAGGATACCTGAATTAATCAGAAGGGCATTTACTGTAGCTACCTCCGGCCGTCCGGGGCCTGTGCTTACAGATCTTCCTGAAGATATCTCTTGTGGTGAATATCAATTTGATCCAAACGATTTTTATGTAGATGAACGCGTCCTTTCTGTTCCTTCTTTGCGTACCAGGCCGGATGCTGAATCTGTTGAAAAAGCAGCGGAATTACTTGTAAAAGCAAAACGTCCGATTATTCTTGTTGGAGGAGGTGTGCATCTTTCCGATGCGTATGATGAACTCCGGAAATTCGCTGAAGGAAACAATATCCCTGTTGCAAATACTCTGAGCGGGAAAGGTGCCATTGCCTGTACACATGACCTGTCAGTGGGATTATTCAGCCGATATAGCCGGATAGCAAATGATCTGATTGAAACCTCTGATTGTATTTTTGTTGTAGGATGTAAATTAGGGGAAATTGCCAGTAAACGCTACACCATACCGAATGCAAAAATACCATTGATCCACATAGATATTGTAGCAGAAGAAATTGTGCGATGGGCACCTGCAAGCCTCGGTCTTTGGGGTGATGCCAAAGCCAGTTTGAAAGAGTTATCGGAAATCATTAACCAGAAAGTCAATGATTCACGTACAAAGCATATGGCGTATTTAAAAGAGATAGCAACCCGCAAGGCTAAATGGCAGGAAGAAGCACGTGTACGATATGAAAGTAAAGAGATTCCGATCAATATGGGACGTATGATGCATGAGTTAAACAAACTTATGCCTGAGGACAGCGTTTTGGTAGCTGATGGTGGATTTGCAGCGCACTGGGGTGGATTATTGTATGATACGAAAAAAGCAGGTCGTACTTTTGTGGCAAACAGAGGTTTCGCTTCTATAGGTTACGGATTACCAGCTTCATTAGGAGTAGAGTTGGCATCTAAATATGGTGGGTTGAAGGGTCCGGTTGTCGGTATTACAGGAGACGGCGGCTTAAATATGACAATTGGCTATCTTGAGACGGCAGCGAGGGCACAATCAGAGTTTACACTGATTGTGGTCAATAATGCAGCAACAGGTTATATCAAAGCACTGCAGTACTCTATGTACGGTGAAGGCCATTGCCAGTCAAGCTCGCTTACCGAAACCGATTATGCCGAGCTTGCAAAGAATTACGGCTGCTATGGAATTCGTGTTGAAGATCCGGACAAATTAGCTGATGCCCTTAAGCAGGCGATGTCAAATAAAGGTTCACCGACAGTGGTTGACGTCATCGTAACCAGAAACCCTGCTCAAATGCTTCCGGGAGTGGATATCCGTATGGTGAAAGTCAAGAAAGGAGATCGCCCGGTATAGAGTAAACACGCCAAATGAAAGAGGTATTCAGGTGGAAGTAGTGACTGTCCTATGGGACTTTGTTATAATGAGTATTTTTCTGATTTTAGGATATGTTATCCGGGAAA
>CAZVLJ010000124.1:0-4238 GCA_964627825.1 uncultured Rikenella sp.
TCTGAAATTTCACAAATGTACTAATATGTCTGAAGGTCCGAAGGTCAAAAGGTCTGAAGGTCCTTGTCAATCTAAACTATTTACCGGGCCTTTTATTGTTATCCGTCAACACCTGACTCAAGAACTCTCAGACCTCCATCCGGAGCGAAGCGACAGACCTTCATCAGCCAGCTGGCAGATCAGTCTCTCCGACTTTCAGACCTCTATTTAAACACGAATGTCAGCACCACGGCTTCTGCCTGCGTCTTATTGCTGCTGCTGCCGTCCGGCACCCACTTCGGACCCTCGCGGAGCAGTCTGAAAGCCTCCCTGGTGAAGGGCTCCCCGGGCGAGCTCACTGCCCTGATGTCGGACAGCGTGCTGTCAGGCTGCACCATGAATGAGACTGTCACCACCTGTCTGAGTGGCGGCTCTATCTCTTCCGGGTATCTGATGTTGCGTGTCATCCACTTACTGTATTTTTCCCAACCACCGAGCGGTTCGGGACCGGCTGATACTACAGGCTGACCTGCGGCTGGTTCTGCAACTGCATCACCGGCCTCTGCACGCTTAGCCTCCCTTGCAGAATCAACTCCTGTGACTGTCTTTTTCTCATCCCTGATCTCACTGACAGCCCGGGCCTTTCCGGATGACTGCGTCATCTGCGGCACCACCTGCACTACCACCTCCTCCGACACCGCCTCTTCCTCCGCAACCTGTACAGTTACAACCGGCTCATCTATAATAAACTGGTCACCGGCATCCTCCTCAACAAAAATATACAGGTCTTCAGTCACCTCATGCATCACCTCTGCTTCTATACCGCCTGACTGATCACGCGGGATCACAGCTTTCTCATCTCTGTCTATGGATTGAGCCATGGCTATATAGGCCGTATCCTTAATGATCTCCTCTGCCCGCGCCAGCTCCGGCTCGTGAACAGGTCTGTCCCTGAGCAGAGAAACCACCACCGCCGAGGCTATAAGCAGAATAGTCACCGCTGCAGCTGCAGGCAGCCAGATGGCCCGTGGCCGGGCAACGCGCCGGTCCATTCTTGCCTTCAGCTCACGGAGATCAGCCTCAGCCTCCTCGCGACTAAGCCGTCCGAGTCCCTCTCCAGCCTCCTCCTCAAACTCATCCCGAGGAATGAGCACCCTTTTATCTTTTTTGTACTCTCTCATACTCTCTTTATTGCCTTCAGATTGAAGAGGACGACTGCTTCCCGGGCAGCTTCCTCAATCCCGATGCCCCCGGACATCCTCCTCATTCCCGATGTTCCCGGGCATCGCGACCTTCAATACATAACCTCAGGTTCCTCTTCCCATTCTGTATGTATGATTTAACCATCGTCTCGTCCACCCCCAGCTTCTCACTGATCTGCCGGTAGCTGCACCCCTCGTAAAAGAACAACCTTATGCAACTCCTCTGCTCCTCTCTGAGCCGTTCAATGCACTCCTCCAGTCTCTTCATGCCATCCTCCCTGCTGAGGTCATCTGAATCAATCCCCTCACCGTTTACCATAGGATTCATCCCGGAGGAATTTTCCATAAAAAACACCGGGTCATTCATCATCGCTTCAGCGTGAGCCGCCGCGCTCTTCCTGCTGCGCAAAAGCATCAGGCAGTGATTCTTCGTCACCACGTAGAGCCATGTCCTGAAGTTGCCTATCTCCTGTCCCGGCACCACCGTCACCAACTTCTCGAAGATGTTCATCACCTCGTCCTTCGCCCACTCCCGCTCTTCAAGGTACTTGAGGCATACGCCAAAGACGAGGTGCATGTACCGCTCATACAACTGCCCAAGTATCCCTATGTCGCCCTCTTCGCGGTAACGCGCCAGGAGCTCCTCGTCGCTCCCTGATGTCTTATTTCTCCGCAGGAATACCGGCCGCATGAAAAACCGTTTCGGCAGTTGTCAATTTCAGTATAAACTTACGAAAAACAAGCGGTTTTAAGCCGGCAGGAAATGAATCACCGCGTCTCTGTCAACCCTGGTGGCCGGCAACGAAGAAAGCACAGCCCGCCGGAGCCAACAAAAAAATCATCCAGGACTTTTATGGAATCCGGCCGGCTGCTGCATCCTTACCACAGAAACCAAATTCAAAATATCATGAAAACACTACTGTCAATTATCGCATTCATGCTTGTCACTGCCCCGGGACCTGCCACACAGGTCATGATAAAAGGAAGGGTGATCGACGACTCCGGCAATCCTCTCAGCGGGGTTATTGTAATGGTAAAGGGAGCAAACACCACTGCCATGACCGGACCCGACGGCACCTATGCAATCACCGTCGGTCACGAGGCGAAGATCCTTCTCTTCTCCCTTCGGGGGATGGAACCGCTTGAGGAACCCATTTCGGGTCGCACCCTCATCAACGTGACGATGACGCCTGACAGTACGGCTGACATTGAAAGGAAGCCGGATGATCCCGCGATCCCCGACAAGGAAGAGAAGAGGGTGGATGAAGTATTGTATTATGTGGTTGAGGAAGAGGTGATCTGCGAGACAGCTGACGCCGCGGTCTATGACCGCCATGTGGCTTCTCCGGCAGGTGCGCATATGAAATCGGCCTGGTACCACCCAACTTACGCGGAACAGAACACCGAGTCATATGCAGGTATCAGTGAGAACGGTTACAGGGACCCGCTGCAGGAGCCCTATTCAACATTCTCCATCGATGTTGACAATGCCTCTTACTCCAACGTGCGCCGCTTCATCAACCTCGGGCAGGAGGTGCCCGCCGATGCCGTGCGGATAGAGGAGATGATCAATTACTTCCGCTATGATTACCCGCAGCCATCCGGCGAACACCCCATCTCCGTCTATACCGAGGCCGGCATCTGCCCCTGGAACAAAAACCATTACCTGCTGCATATAGGGCTCAGGGGGAAGGATATCGACCGTAGTGAACTGCCACCCTCCAACCTCGTCTTCCTGATCGATGTCTCCGGCTCAATGAACTACCCCAACAAGCTCCCGCTCCTGAAGTCGGCCTTCAGCCTGCTCGTGAATGAGCTGAGGGAAACGGACCGGGTGGCGATGGTCGTTTATGCCGGCGCCGCAGGAGTGGTGCTTGAGTCAACCCCCGGCAACAGGAAAGAAACCATCATGCAGGCCCTCGATAAGCTCCAGGCAGGCGGCTCCACCGCCGGCGGCGCCGGCCTGATGCTGGCATACAAAATCGCTGAAAGGAACTTCATCAAAGGTGGTAACAACCGCATCATCCTTGCAACCGACGGCGATTTCAACGTCGGCGTTTCCGATAACGCCTCAATGGAGAAACTCGTTGAACAGAAACGAGGCCTGGGGATCTATATGACTGTTCTGGGATTCGGGATGGGAAACATCAAGGACGATAAGATGGAGATCATCGCCGATAAGGGAAACGGCAACTATGCCTATATCGACAATATCCAGGAGGCACGGCGCGTGCTGGTACAGGAGTTCGGGGGAACACTCTTTACAATCGCAAAGGACGTCAAGTTCCAGGTAGAGTTCAACCCGGCGTACGTTAAGGCATACCGCCTCGTGGGATATGAGAACAGGTTGCTGGCCGACCGTGATTTCAACGACGACACGAAGGACGCCGGCGAGATGGGAGCGGGACATACGGTGACGGCACTGTACGAGATCGTCCCGGCAGGATCGGATGAGACAGGATTCCCGACTGTTGATCCGCTGAGGTACCAGGGGAAGGGTGCATCCGGAGCCGCAGCCGGGGAGGGAACCGGGTCGGGAGTCTCTGATGGTGCCGGTCACGCCGTTTACGGAGCTGACAGGTCACGCTCCACGAATGAGATTCGTCAGTCCCTCAAAGATGCTCCCCGCGAGCTCTGTAATATCAAGCTCCGCTACAAGGATCCGGAGGCGCTGACAAGCAAGCTCTTCAGCAAGATTGTTGGTACAGACATAAAAAAAGTCGGTGAAACCACCGACCGATATCGTTTCTCAGCCGCCGTGGCAGCTTTCGGTATGATCTTGCGCGACAGCAAGTTCTGCGGTACCACCAGCAGGAGTGATGTGATTTCACTGGCCTCCGGCGCACGGGGCACCGATACTGACGGCTACCGCGCCGAATTCATCCGCCTGGTGCAAAGCACCAGGTAAGGATAAAGGATAAAGGATAAAGGTTAAAGGTTAAAGGTTAAAGGTTAAAGTTAACGGTGTAAGGAGGTTTTTGCATAGATGGATCCCAAAATGTTCATAAGCTCTTGGGATTCTTTATCTAACTTGAGCCATTCATCAGGATTATCGAG
>CAZVLJ010000125.1:0-4234 GCA_964627825.1 uncultured Rikenella sp.
GCCTTGCTTCCCTCGAAGGGTCCGACAATGCCTGCTGCCTCCAGCTGATCGATGATACGGCCTGCGCGGTTGTATCCCAGCTGCATCCTTCGCTGGATAAGTGAAGTTGATCCCTGCTGATGCTGGACCACCAGCCTGGCTGCCTCGTCAAAGAGCGGGTCACGCTTTTTGAGGTCGACTTCATTGTTCCCGTTGCCTGTCTCTTCATCGCCAACATACTCCGGCAGGTGGAATGCTTCCGGATATCCCTGCTGCGAGCCGATATATTCTGTAAGTTCTTCTATTTCAGGCGTGTCAATAAACGCACACTGAACCCTGATGGGCTCACCGCCCTGCGAGATCAGGGCATCACCGCGGCCCACCAGCCTGTCGGCCCCGGTGGAGTCGAGTATCGTGCGGGAGTCAACACCGGAGAAGACCCTGAAAGCAATTCGTGAGGGGAAGTTCGCCTTAATAAAGCCTGTAATGATACTTACCGAGGGTCGCTGGGTGGAAATGATAAGATGTATGCCAACCGCCCTGGAGAGTTGCGCGAGCCTACCGATAGGAGCCTCCACCTCACGTCCCGAGGTCATTATCAGGTCGGCAAACTCGTCAATGATAAGCACAATATAAGGCATGAAATCATGCCCTTTCTCAGGATTGAGCCTCCGCGCTATAAACCTGTCATTATATTCCCTGATATTCCTTGTCTGGGACAGTTTGAGCAGTTCCAGACGGTGATCCATCAGTATGCACAGTGAATTGAGGGTGTTGATCACCTTCTTTGTGTCGGTGACAATTGCATCCTCTTCGTCAGGTAGTTTCGCCAGAAAATGGCGTTCTATCTTCGCGTAGAGAGGCAGTTCGACCCGTTTCGGGTCAATGAGCACAAGCTTCAGCTCAGACGGGTGCTTCTTGTAAAGAAGGGAGGTGATAATTGCATTGAGTCCCACTGATTTGCCCTGACCTGTTGCCCCGGCCACCAGCAGGTGCGGCATCTTTGTCAGATCAATAATGAACGGATCATTGGTGATAGTCCGGCCAAGGGCCAGTGGCAGCTCCTGTTTGCTGTCGGTGAAGTCGCGTGATGACAGAAGCCCCTTCATTGACACTATCTCTGCCTTCTTGTTCGGCACCTCTATGCCTACAGTACCACGGCCCGGTATGGGCGCAATGATCCTGATGCCCAGCGCTGACAGGCTAAGAGCGATGTCATTGTCAAGCGACTTGATGCGGTGTATCTTAACGCCTCTGTCAGGCACTACCTCGTAAAGGGTTACAGTTGGGCCTACGGTAGCCGAGATCTGCTTGATTGTGATCTTGTGGTCTGCCAGGGTCTTCAGTATTATCTCCTTATTGACGTTAACCTCGTCATTGGTGGTGGTGCCCGTGTTTCTGTAGTCACGGAGGAGCGCCAGGGTGGGGAACTTATAGCGTGGCAGCGAGAGTCGCGGATCAAAAGGAGGGAGGTCAGAAGGAGTGTCCTCTTCAGGCAGCTCATCAACCACAGGTCTCCTCTCGCGGCCAATGACATTTACTATAGGCCTTTCATCAGTTGCTGCCGGTGGTTTATAAAAATCGTCAACGTCATCAGTCTCCTCCTCGTCAGCCCTCAGCGGCTCCTCCTCCACAGTGGGGTAATTCTCTTCGGGAGCAATAGTGACGTCATCTGTTACGACATCCTTTTTTCGTCCCTCGCCTGTCAGAACAGACACTCCTGCTTTAGTTACTGAGGCGATTGGTTTCCTTATTGTCTGGGGGCTGACATGCAGGGCGAAGATTAGATAGGCTATTGTCAGCACAAGTAATACTGCACCCGTTCCCACCTTACCCAGGATACCGTTAAGGTAGGAGGCAATCATCTGCCCGAATTCACCGCCTGGTCCGGCGCCTATGAAGGTTGAATGTCCGGCAAGGTAACCGAGGATTGCGGAGACAAGGACGGTGGCAAGGAAGAAACGAAGCACATTTTTCCAGAGCCTGAAGTATCTGACCTTGAGCAGTGCCAGCCCGAAGGCTCCGATTATCAGCGGAAGAAAGAAGGAGCCCAGCCCAAAACCATTGAAGATAAAGTAATGACCCAGCCTGAAGCCTATCTTTCCTCCCCAGTTCTCATAAGTGACCGGAGATTCCCCGGGTTCTATGCTGAGGGTGCTCTGGTCAGCTTTGCCGGTCATTACATATGAGATGAATACCACAAGGAGATATAGCGCGAAGACCAGTAGCACCAGTCCCGCTATGAACCTTGTATTTTCACCTGAACCACTGGCGGCTGAACTCTTTTTCCGGGGTGATGATCCGTTACTTTTTTTTTGTTTACCCATCTTGCGATGAAATTATTATCGACCTCCTGTCACAGGCCTTTTAAACGAATAGCAAAGGTAAGAAAAATGGTTTACCCGCAGGGGCCTGTTTCAGAACGAAATCATTTTCAGGATCAAAGTATCAAGATACTTTGATGATACTTTCCTGTAATTATTCTTTCTCTCGAACTCCTTATCGGCTACTTTTTTGACAAGCACCTCGTCAGCCGTGAATTGCAGCTCGGCATCACCTATCACATAGAAGAAATCCATTAACACCCCGTCAACCTCATGGT
This sequence comes from uncultured Rikenella sp., assembly GCA_964627825.1. Lineage (GTDB taxonomy): Bacteria > Bacteroidota > Bacteroidia > Bacteroidales > VadinHA17 > SR-FBR-E99. Next base: position 2,582 of record CAZVLJ010000125.1, read on the forward strand.
AGGGAGTCATCCGGTTAGGGTTTTCTGCCTTGATCTCAGAGGTGTACCAGACATATCTTGATTTTTTCATGTCAGGCATCTCCACCCTGGCCTGGCGGCAGTTAAAACCACAGATGACCGATTTTCTCCCTGTATCATGGATGCTGATACCCTGCATGGAGCTGAAGCCGGGTTGCATATCCCTGAAGTTGCCCTCAAAATAGTATTTAAAAGAAAGGATATTGAGGTAAGTGTCATATATGTTTTCCCTGGGGTTGACCACTGTGGTTATCCCTGAGTTGCCGATGGGGCTCTTAAGACTGGTGCTTATCAGGTCATTTCTGAAGGCAATGACGAGTTCCTTTGGAAGCAGGTCACTTGAGAGCCTTGAAGGATTGCTTACATAATTAATGTTATAGTAGATCTCACCCTCCTTCATATTCTTATATGCCCTGTCTCCCCTGCACGAAGCAAGGAACAGCAGAGTGACAAGAACCGGGATCAAGGGGAGAGAGCTGTATTTCACGCTGCGCAATTTGGCTGTAAATTTAGTGAATTATGCAAAATCAACCTGTCACGGCATTCCGCGATAATAATATAACTCATATATGAAGGGAATAATATTTTCCATGTTTTAATTTCGATTAAAATTTTAGCTTTGTCACCTGACTATAAACAAAAGCAATGAGTAACAAGCTTGCAGTAGTGGCCCTTGGTGGCAATGCCCTGCTAAGGGGTGACCAGGCAGGGACCATAGAGGAGCAGGAGCAGAATACAACCGATACCCTGGAGAATCTCGTTTTTCTTCTCAAGGAGGGTTATGATCTCGTTATAACCCACGGGAACGGTCCCCAGGTAGGCAATATCCTGATGCGGAACGATGCCGGTGAACAGCTGTACGGGATTGCTCAGATGCCATTAGACATATGCGTGGCTGACTCCCAGGGAGGTATCGGATACATGATTGAGCGAATGTTCAAGAACGTCCTAAATAAGCACGGAATAAAGAAGAATGTGGTATGCCTGGTAACACCTGTGGTGGTAGACAAGGATGATCCTGCCTTCAGTGATCCGCAGAAGAGGGTAGGCAAAATATATACGGAGGAGGAGGCTGAGGAACTCGCAAACGCGAAGGGATGGATCTTCAGGGAGGAGGTCAAGGCTCAGGGCGGCTTCCGGAGGGTGGTGCCTTCTCCCAGGCCGGTAAGCGTCATGAACCACGATCTCATCCGTGAGCTTGCTCTGCGAGGTAACATTGTCATTGCGGCAGGCGGAGGTGGTATCCCGGTCTATATAGATGAAAAGAATGATGTCAGGCCGGCAGAAGCAGTGATTGACAAGGATCTGGCTTCATCCCTGCTGGCGTCAAATATAGGGGCGGATGAATTCTATATCCTCACTGACGTTCCCTTTGTCTATATTAATTATAAGCAGCCTGGCCAGGAGACCAGGGAGTTCCTCGATTACGATGACACCATGAAGTACCTCAATGAGGGTCAGTTTGCCAAAGGAAGCATGGCGCCGAAGATAGAGGCCTGCCTTAACTTTGTGAAAGCAGGAGGCAGCAAGAGCGTTATCACCGAAGCCTTTAAACTGGAGGACAGGAGATATGGCACCAAGATTACCATGAATTATGAGTAGGCAGTAGGCAGTAGGCAGTGGGCAGTAGGCAGT
>CAZVLJ010000126.1:0-4203 GCA_964627825.1 uncultured Rikenella sp.
CCCATTCTTTCTCATAAAAATAGAATAATAAACTTGGATGCTAATCTAAAGGTAGACCATAAAGCATTGTAGAACAGTACGTTCATGTGTGTGGATGGTCGTAGACCATCAAGATTTGTATTACCGGGTGTACATCCGTAGGGATGGCTGTAGACCATCAAGAATTGTAAAAGGCAGCAGGCAAGAGCCATCACTTTTGGGTGGATGTTTGGCAAGGTTTCTGAGTTGATTCAATTACAATAGTTTACAATTCTGGAATTGAATTCCAATATTGTAAAAACACTTTAAGCTCTGGCATCGCCATCAAAACGTCAACCCGGCATTTCCCGACATCTGCTTTCTTTCCGGAAACAACCAGCTTACAATCTGATTATCCTGCTGGCACCAAGTGTCAGTCTTTGTGGCCATCCAGGCAGGGAAATCAGAACAGATCACAACAAATCATATATTATATTCAGGGAATTATACGGAACGGCAGTAATACTATTGCTTCTTTTTTGAATTTCCCCTCCGCCATAAATAAGATAGCCTCCTTCAGTCCCGGCCAGCCTGCTCCAGAATCTTAAACCTTTGAACGACTCTTCCGTAAGAGTCTGGCCTGATTTAATCTCGATCGGTATCTGTGATATCCCATTGTCAATCAGCAAATCTATCTCATTGCCAATATTATCACGCCAGAAATAGAGGTTCGACGATCGTCCCCGGTTATACCTGGTCTTCAGGAAATCTACTACCACCATATTTTCAAACAGGCTTCCTCTCGAAGAATGCATAGCAAGATAATCAGCCTTCTCAATGCCAAGAAGCGCAACCGCCAGCCCCGTGTCATAAAAATAAAGCTTTGGCATCTTCACAATCCGCTTATTGAAGTTCATGTGATGCGGCTGAAGCCGGAATAGTATAAAGCTTGCCTCCAGAACGCCAATCCACGATCCGATTGTTTTTACATCCACTCCTACTTCCGTTGCAATGCTGCTCAAATTCAGCAGCTGACCAATCCGTCCGGCACACAATCGGATAAATTTCTCAAAGGCAAACAGATTTGTGATATTCCTGATAAGACGGACATCACGCTCTACATATGTTCTGACATAGTTTGCATAAAACCGGGAGACCTCCGTACCGTTATTGTACAAGGCAGGATAACACCCGCTAAAGATAGCAGTGTTTGCATTTGTCACTCTTTCTCCTATCTCGCTGATTGTTAATGGAAGCAGGAAGAGATAACCAACCCTGCCTGCAAGGCTTTGCGAAATGCTCTCCTGCAACAGAAAATTATTTGATCCGGTAAGTATAAAGAATCCTTTTACCGCATGATTATCAAGTATTTGTTGCAAATAAGAAATAAGCTCCGGAACGCGTTGTATTTCATCCAAAACAGCACCATCAGGATAATTTGAAAGAAACCCCCTGGGATCATCCATGGCAAATAACCGTATGTCAGGATTCTCAAGGTTTACGTATGGTTTCGACTCAAACACTTTTCTTACAAGTGTGGTCTTCCCGGACTGTCGTGGCCCGACAACCGCAACAGCCTTAAATTGCTCTGCAAGTATCCTTAGCTCTTTTTCTGCTTCCCGGGGTATCATAACACAAATTTACAATTTTGGAATTGAATTCCAACATTGTAAGATCCTTAATGTCTCTTTTATACTTTCAACTTTTAGACATAATGATATTTATTGTAAGTATACTTTCATCTTTTTTCAAAAAAATCACTTCCCAAAGCATTTCCTATCTTTGCCCGGAAAAAACAATTGACAATATGTTTTCAGGAATAGTAGAGGAAGCCGCACCGGTGGTGCGCATAGAACAGGAGAAGGACAACATTCACATAACCATGCGGTGCTCATTCGCCGATGAGCTGAAGATCGACCAGAGCGTGTCGCACAACGGCGTCTGCCTTACGGTGGTGAAGAGGGAGGGCGACACCTACACCGTCACTGCCATCAGGGAGACACTCGACAAGACCAACCTCGGGCTGCTGAAGCCGGGCGACAAGGTCAACCTGGAGCGCAGCACCCGGCTCGACGGTCGTCTTGACGGCCACATGGTGCAGGGTCACGTCGATCTCACCGCAACATGTACATCCGTGCGCGAGGCCGAAGGGTCATGGTACTACACCTTTGAATACGAACCGACGTCGCCCGAGCATATCACCGTGGAGAAGGGCTCGGTCAGCGTCAACGGCGTGAGCCTGACGGTTGTCAACTCGAAGGATCGGTCGTTCGAGGTGGCCATTATCCCCTTCACCTGGGAAGTGACCAACTTCCACCAGATAAAGGCCGGCACTGTAGTCAACATCGAATTTGACATCCTCGGCAAATACATTGCAAAGATTGTCAGGCAGATACTTGACAAGGACGTAGAAAAGCAGTAATTCAGCCAGCATTAGCGCAGTCAGCAGTGATGTAAAAGGTCGCAGACCTACAGGAATTGCAGATAGAGGGTCGTAGACCCTCAATAATTGTAGAGGAAAGATCACCCCACCACCCCCGATCCTCCTCTTCGGCAGGTTCCTTCGGATGCCCCGGAAATGAAAAGCTGCAATAATCTCGTTATTATTTTTGTTTTGCACTATTTATGGTGCATAACAGAAATATTTATGTGTAGATCTTGTCATGTTCAGAAATCGGAGTTATTGTTTGATCCTCCTTGAGGTCAGCCTTGAATATTAACACAGATAAAAATTATTAAAGTCTATTGAACATTACAAGTATTTTTCTTGTTCTCAAATGTGATTGCTTTATATTTTTTACTATCTTGCCTTAGTCTGTTTCGCTGCAGACATCTGCTCTTATTGTGAATTACAGTTTGCTTGTTTAATCATTAAACCTCAAACAAATGATAAAGATGTCTTTATTTCTTCTGAGTGCGGTGCTGTTGATAGCATGTGAAAACCAACCTGCCGATGACCTTGGTGTCATACAAGATTTAAGTTCCTATGAAATAGGTAAGATGCATAACGAAGCTCTCGCTTATTATCACAGTAAAAACACAGATGTAATTGCACCTGATGAAGTTATGCGGTTCATGGAAGATTATTTAATTTCAGAGAAAAAATACGATAAGGAACTTATTTTACAAGGAACCAAAAAGATTATGTCCACTCCAGAATATAATTTGATGTTCAATTCTAAATCTTCCATCGATCAAAAGAATATCTTAGCATACCTGGATGCAGTGAAGAAAAACATGAATCCTTCTGACAAATTAATAAATACATTAAAGCAGGCATTTGTCCTGGGTGAAGAAGCCAGCCCTGATGAGGCTAAAGTTTTTATTATCAATAATATCCAGAAAAAGTCGTGGGCCGGGATTGATAAAGATCTGGCATATGTATTTTCAGATGTGTTTTTGCATTCTTATGACTATTGGACAAATACAACTGAAAAAAAACTCAAAAAATCAACCCTGATCATTCTCTATGACGCAGGAGGTGCTATACATGGAATGATTTTTGGCCCAATATTTTCAATTATTGAAAGTGCTGCGTTATCTGCAGTGGTAAGCGAAAAGTATCCTGATTGAGATTTTTAAAAAAAATAACAATACCTAAGATGAAAGCAGATACAGGAATTAGTGGATACTCTGTAAAAGTTGCCGGGATCATAATAAGCGGAATAAGCCTGATTGGATTCACTCTGTGCAAAATAATTGATTATGATCCGACAATTATTGAAAACCTGCATCTTACCAGACTTTTTGCTCTTTTATTTTCTTGTGGTCTGGTCCTCTTTGTTTTCTCAAAAGACAAGAATAATGTTGATGGCTATATCCACAACACAAACATGATCAGCAGGTATTTCCTGACAGCTTTATATTCCTGTCTTATTGCGTTCAACTTCATTCAGTCTATGAATGATGACTACACCATTGATGTTCTGGTTCTGATTCTATTCTTTCTTATTTTACAGATAATCTATACAGTGGTAATTCAATTTCAAAATTTATCGAAAAAGAGTTTCTACGTCTTTTCCACTGTAATCTTCGTGATAGGATTGATTTTATTATTACTTCTTTAGAGAGCAGATACACCTAGATTGATCCAGGACAAATAAATCGCTTAAAGGTGTCTCAGAAAGTGAGATCCGTGGCAAGACTGATTACAACTTTTAAGGCAAAAAACTGGCTTAAATGCATTCTTGACAATCGAGTAGGAGGAAAATGAAATAGGTTTCCTCCTATTTCATTTTCCGACCT
>CAZVLJ010000127.1:0-4127 GCA_964627825.1 uncultured Rikenella sp.
TGGTGTTCTCTTCATACAGCTTCTTGCTCCTGTTGTAGGCCAGCTCAGCCTGGATAAGCTGGGCCTCCACCTGCGCCAGACGTGCTTTGGTTGAGTTGAGGGTGGCAGCAGCACGGTCACGTGAGGAGATGTAAATCTCAGGCTTGATCTTGAAGAGCAGCGTTCCTTTCTGCACGAAATCGCCCTCCTTGACATGCAGTTCAACAATCTCGCCTGAGACATCAGGACTGATCTTGACCTCGGTCTCGGGCTGTATCTTGCCGTTGGCAGTGACAGCTTCAATGATCGGATTGACAGCCACCTTTTCAATGGCCACCTTGATGGTTGCCTCTTTGCCGAACCATCCGGCTTTCTTGCCGATTACAGCGAGGATGAGGAGTAGTATTACAGCGGGAATGAGGATCTTAAGGATTTTATTGTTTTTCATCGGATGAGTATTTTCTGGTGTTAATTGGCAAGAAGGGTAAGATGTTCGAGAGTAAGGGGTATTCCCTTGTAGAAATCGAGAACCTTTGTCTTGAAGACATACTCGTATTTTGCCTGGGCCATCTCGCTCTGTGCATTGAGCAGCTGGGTCTTCGACTGGTTATATTCAATGGCGGTTACCAGTCCCACGTCAAGCTTCTGCTCGGCATAACGGAAAGCTTCCTCCATTGAGGCTACAGCTTTCTCGCTGGCATGGAACTTCTTCAGTGCTCCTGTGGCATCAGTATATGCCTGCTGGATATTCTTGTAGAGCTGCTTCCTGGTGTTCTCCAGGGCATATTTTGAGTTCTCAATGCCCAGCTTTGAATTTTTGATGCCGGCGTTAACCTGCCATCCGTTGAAGATCGGGATGTTCAATGAGAATCCAAGGCTGTAGTTGAGGTTGTCATTAAGCTGTTCGCCGAAGGGGTAACTCTCAAAGGTGACCGGCTTTAGTCGTTTGTCTGAATACCCAGTAGACATGGATGCGCCCAGGCTCAGCCGCGGGCTCCTGTTACCTCGCGCTATGGCCAGATCATACTCGGCGCTCCTGAGCTGGTATTCGGCGCTCAGTATCTCAGGGCGGGTCTGCTCCGCAATGGAGAAGATGGCCCCCGGATTGCCGTCAACAGCCTCATCCCTGACTGTAATGACGGGAACGGCTATATTAAAACCATCCATGCTCTCCAGCTCAAGCATCTGAGCCAGATTGAGAAGCGAGAGGGTAAGCTGGTTCTGGAGGTTCACCAGTTGCAGCTCCTCCCGTGCAGCCTGGGCCTCTATGTCAAGAAGGTTGCCGCCGGCTACACTGCCTGCATCAACCAGCTTGCGCGTGCGCTCTATCTGCTGCCTGGTAAGATCTACCTGCGCTTCCGTGGCTGTCACCAGCTCCTGGTTGAGAAGGATCTGAAGGTAGGCAAGAGATATGTTCAGCGAGATGTCATCACGGAACTGCTCCAGATCCTGCTCACTGGCAAGGACCTGGTACTTGCTCTTTTGAATGGTGTTGTAATTCACCAGACCCCTGAAGAGGGTGACATTGCTGCCGGCATAGAAGTTGTTCGACTGAACCGTCTCGTTCTCGGTGAACTCATAGGTGGTTTCGTCGAGGGCACGCCCGAAGGCATAGTTGTGCGAGGCACTGCCGTTGAGGGTGGGAAGCAGGTTGAGCTTCGACTGCTCAAGGGCATTGACCTGGTACTCGGTCATTATCTCCTGCTGCTTAATCCGTATATTGTTCTGGAGGGCATGCGCAATGCACTCCTCCAGCGTCCAGTCCTTCTGCTGAGAAAAAAGGGCAAGCGGACTCAACATAAGGACAATGCCCAGAGAAAGGATCTTTCTTTTCATTCGTTTGTTAAATATTTATTTCCTGGTCCGGTGTAAAATGCATGCAAAAAATACTCAGGTACTTTGGTGAGCCTTTCCTCATGCAAGTTTCATGTTACTAATGACAGTATTAATTGAGTGTACGAAGATAGGAAATTGATCAGTAACTTAAAGACTGCAAAGATATCATGTTGTTGCATAGGTGGGATTATTGCAGTCGATCAATTTTGTATATCTTTGCCCTGCCTGACAAAAGAGTACTAATCAAACATATAAAATAATGAGCAACAAGGGAATAAATCTGGAGCCCGGCGTAATCAGCGGTGAGGATGTAAAAAAACTGTTTGACTATGCCAATAAGAACGATTTTGCCATTCCGGCAGTGAATGTGGTAGGGACAGACTCGGTCAATGCAGTTCTTGAGACTGCGCGCGAGGTAAATTCACCGGTCATCATTCAGTTCTCCAATGGCGGAGCTCATTTCTTCGCAGGTCAGGGACTGACGAAGGAGAATCAGACCGGCGCCATCGCCGGAGGCATCTCCGGGGCGCTGCATGTGCACAACGTTGCCGAGTACTATGGTGTCCCTGTCATACTGCACACTGACCACGCGGCACGCAAGCTTCTTCCATGGATTGATGCGCTGCTGGAAGCAGGGGAGGAGTTCTATGAGACCAACGGCAAGCCGCTCTTCAGCTCACATATGCTCGATCTCTCGGAAGAACCCCTGAAGGCGAATATAGAGACATGCAAGAAGTACCTGGAGCGGATGGACAAGCTGGGAATGACCCTGGAGATAGAGCTGGGTGTTACCGGCGGTGAGGAGGACGGTGTAGACAACACCGGAGTGGAAAGCTCAAGGCTTTATACCCAGCCTGAGGATGTGGCTTACGCTTACGAGGAGCTGATGAAGATCTCTCCTAACTTTACCATAGCCGCTTCATTTGGCAACGTTCATGGTGTATACAAGCCCGGTAATGTAACCCTCAGGCCTGAAATACTCAGGAACTCGCAGGATTATATCCAGAAGAAGTACAAAACCGGACCCAATCCGGTCAATTTTGTATTCCATGGCGGATCGGGATCAGAAAAGCATCTTATCACCGAAGCCATTAAGTACGGAGCCATCAAGATGAACATAGACACAGACATGCAGTGGGCATTCTGGGCAGGAGTGAAGGAGTATTATAAGGTAAAGAAGGATTACCTGCAGGGCCAGATTGGCAATCCCGAGGGTGAGGATAAGCCCAACAAAAAATATTATGATCCGAGGGTATGGCTCCGCAAAGGACAGGAGAGCTTCATTGCGAGGCTCAAGGAGGCATTCGCCGACCTGAACGCACTTGACAGACTCTAATACTTATCAATAATCTAACAACAAGCAGGTCAGCATATTACAGCTGGCCTGTTTTTTTGTTGTTAATAAATGACAGGTTGACTGCCCCACCGGGTGGATGCGTGGGGCTATTTTAGTATAAAATTTATAGCGGTATTGAAACGCGGACCGATCACTGAAGCTAAGATAAAGAGGACCACAACGTTGACTCTCAGGCTTAATGAGAGGGAGGCGAAGGCACTCAGCATCTACTGCAAGCGGTTCAGGGTAAGAAGCAAGTCGGACTTTATGCGGCGGACCATCATGCAGGCCATAGTAGGCAGGTTTGATGCGGAGCATCCTTCCCTGTGGGAGCAGGGAGAGCTGAACCTTTTTACGCGTGAGCTAAAAAAAAGCCGGGAGGAATAGCCTCAGTCATTAATTTGTTATTTTTGTAATCCGCGGAGTAAGGGGATAAAAGCCATCCGAAAAAAAGAAAATGGAGCTTGACATTCTAAAAATAGAACCCACAAGGGTCACGCCGCAGGTGTTGTTTCTGGAGGGACACCTGGAGATCAGGGGCAGGTCAATTTCTGAGAACTCAACTGATTTCTTCAGGCCTCTGGAAGATTGGGTTGCCGCCTATGTGGAACAGACTGAGGTTCGCACGAGGATGATACTGGCCTTTGATTTTATCAATACTGCTTCCACCAAATGGCTTTATGCCATTGTCAAGAGGCTGGCACAATATCCCAATGTCAGGGAGATGGTTTCCATAGAGTGGTTTTATGAGAAGGGTGATGAAGATCAGTATGAGCTGGGGCAGATAATTCACTCTTTCATTGATTGTCCGTTCATCTTTTACGAGACTGAGCAGACCTGATAATCCGAAAAAATATTATTTTTGCCACGCCTTATCAGGCGCCGATTGACCCATGGTGTAACTGGTAACACGTCTGATTTTGGTTCAGAAGAGTCGGGGTTCGAGCCCCTGTGGGTCAACAGGAGCCGGCAGAAA
>CAZVLJ010000128.1:0-4089 GCA_964627825.1 uncultured Rikenella sp.
GCAATGGTTGGATGAATACCTGATTTGAGAAAGAAATACCAGATAATGATGCCACATGCAAGGTGCAGGTATTTTGGAAAGAGGTTCTTCAGGTTCAGGAAGACCAGCAGTGCTATGGGTATGGCAGCCCAGGCAAGCATTATCCAGTCAATAGATGAGCTGTAGAAAAGGGCAATAACCAGTACGGCACCTATATCATCAATTATTGCAAATGCTGCCAGGAAGACCTTAAGGCCCACGGGCACCCTGTTGCCCAGCAGCTTCAGTATAGCCAGAGAAAAGGCTATGTCAGTTGCCATTGGAATACCCCACCCGTGTGATGCCTGTGGGATTTTGTTCAGGACCAGGTAGAAGACAACCGGGACGAGCATCCCTCCCAGTGCGGCTATCAATGGCAGAGCTGCCCTGGCAGGCGAGTTGAGCTCCCCTATCATCAGCTCCCTCTTGATCTCGAGCCCGATCATAAAGAAGAATATAGCCATCAGGCCGTCATTGACCCACAGCAGCAATGGTTTCCTGAGACTGAAGCTACCCGCCTCGAACCCTAATTTGGTCTCTCTGATATTGTCGTAGAAATCTGCCAGCTGAGTGTTGGCAAACAGCAGGGCAAGGATTGTTGCTCCGAACAGCAGGATGCCTCCAAGACTCTGTGTACGGTCGAATTTCTGAAATGCCGTTAAAATAATACTCTTCATCTGCACATGAATAACCGCTACGGGGTGATAACCCGGTTTTCGTTTTAGCAGGTCTAAATATACCAATTTTCAAAAAAATCTCAGGATAAGATATTGTAAACCATCAGTCAGGTCAATCAAACCACTCTTTTATGAATTCCTCACGGTCATGCTGCAGGTCGGTGGCGCGGTATGAGACTGATGCATCATTCTCAAGCAGGTAGACCCAGTAACCGGACACAATACCAGGGCTGTAGAAAACTCTTCTCAGGTAAAGCCTGTCTCCCTCTGCGAAGTCACATTTCCTGCCGTAAGCAGAGATCTTGCCATACTGCCCTTCCATGGTGGTCTTGACCCAAATTATGTTCGGACCCTCATAGTTTTCGGGACCTGTATGCCGGTATTCAATGAAATCGCCAACGTACTTCCTCGTTATCATCAGGCTTTCTTCCTGTATGGAAGAAGCGCTCTTTCTCTGCATGCTGCAGGATGCTGCAAACAGAACAAGCATTATTAACAGTGCTCTCTTCATACGTTTGTTGGTTAGTGTCACATATGCCCTGATCTCTCCTTAAGGGAGAACAGATGTATAAAATTACTAATTTTTTCTGACCGGATCGGCAGGGTAAGATTTTAGAAAGAAGGTATTGTTCTGAAGGTTATTACCGGGCGGCACCTCATCTCTTTACCTCAAAGCGGACTGCCTCTCTTCCCCTTCGGCCGTCAGAGGTGAGGCACTCGGCTGTCACGGAGTATACTCCGGATTCATCTGAGGTCCAGAACTCAATGGTGGCGGTGCCATCCTCGCCGGTCCTGACAGCAGGATTCCAGTAAAGGGTATTGCGGTAGTCAGGGATCCGGCTCATCTTCAACGAGTCCGTGGAGTAATCAGGTGTGAAGAAGTCATAGCTGCCAGCGGGCATCTCGTACTCCCGTCTGAAAATTGTCCTGTCGAAATCAAGCACCTCCAGGTTGCCCTTGTATGAGACAATGCTGATAATGCCGTTCAGCGTGATGTCGCCTGTGAAGTTCCGTGCGCTCAGCACCTCAACCTTTTCAATCCGTGATGACGGGATATCAAGCACCTTTCCCAGATCATACACCGGTATACCGTCAAGGATGACCATTGGTGAGCCGCCCATTACAACACCCGGATCACGGTGGGTCAGTGTCAGTGCAAGGTCACCGTTCCTGCCGCTGACAGTCAGCTCGGGGACAAGTTCCTTGAATACCTCCCTGACTGTTGTCAGCCTGATATAGTCGGAAAGAATTACCGTACGGTCAGGCTCGCCATAGAAATTGTCTGCTCTTCCGCTCAGGAGCCGTATCCTTCCTTTCCTGACAAACGGGTCATAGATTTTATTGATCTGCATGCTGATAATGGCATCATTCAGTTCTTTGAGCCTGCTGGTGTCAGGGCAATAGAAGCCCGGCATTTGATCAAGCTTTGTCACGAAGAGGAAGGGATCATTAAGATCGACATAATATTCCCTTTCTGCCGGGGTCAGGGGCTGGATAACAATTTCTTTCCTGCCGTATTCTTTCAATGGGATATTGAATTTCCCATTCCCGTCGCTCCTGCCGAATGCCGTCTGTGCCGTCTTCCCGACAACCGACAGTGTAATCTCTTCACCGGCAAGGGGCTCTCCTGTCTCCAGGTCCCTTATCACCCCGCTTATAATGTGGCCGTCAGGCTCGGGAAGATAAAGTATGTCTGTGGTCCCTCCTTCCAGTCCGGCTATTTTCACATCCTCCTCACAAAAGATCAGGAAATTATTGATATCAGGCTGTGCCATCTCTGTTCTGAAGGCCTGTACCGAGGGAAGCTGAAGATTTCCGGCAAGCTCCCTGTACCTGCTGTTGTTGGCCAGTACTGATTTTGTCACCGAGAGGCTTATTATCCCCTCAAGCGGATTGCCGTCTTCGTCCTTCAGGCTGACAGATACTGCCGCTCTGGAACGCGCCGGCATCTCAGAGGAGGTTATCTGTATGTCAGTGCTTACGGGTGGCTGTAGTCTGTTGTAATACCATCCTGACGCAAGCTCCCTGCCCCTTATGTCACTGACAGTTATTCTTACCAAGCCTCCGGGAATGGTACCCGCCTCAAGAACAACCTTAGGATTATCCCCGGGATAGATATCTTTTACCACCGGCTCTGAACAGAGTGGCGCACAGATAATCCTCACCATATTGTCCAGGTAACCATTTGTTGCCATAATACGGAGGATTAGTTCGCCGTTTCGCTGGCCCGGCCCTGCAGTAAATGTGACTCCCTGATCCATTACCACGGGCATTTCAAATCTTCTGCCTGCTCCCCTTCCATCGGTCATTGCCAGGCTGAGCCGTCCGTTGTCGGGAGGAGTAAGGTTAAACAGCGCCGTCCCGTACCTGTCAGTAGTGAAAGAGGCAAGTGTGTCCCCGGCTGATGTCAGAACAATGCCGCGGGTAATGACAGGCTCTCCGTCAGCATTGAAGCACTTGATGCCCATCCGGCTCTTCAGCCCCGCCACGAGCGAACCGGTGCCCGGGTAAAAAACTACACTGTCAGCCATGTGATCCGACGGAGGAATGTTTATCAATGAAAGGCTCCTGAAGGGATTAATGACAGAGATAACCCTGTATGCAAAGAGCTCCTGCGGATAATTCTTCATAAGGCTGGTGAATGCGCGTATGAAATAGTTACCTGTGCGAAGTGTATCAGGGATCCTGATCATTCCCGCGCCGTTGATGCCGTCAGTGCCAGTCTTTGACTGTATCACCGGAGCCTTCTGACTATCAAGCAGGTCAACATAAACAACCTTGCTCATGGTGCCCGGTGTCTGCGAGAGGCGCCCAGCCTGTGTAACGGAATAAAAAAGCTCCTCACCGGCAATATAGATATCCCTGTCAGTGACCAGCGTTATCTCTTCCAGGTTAAGAAAAGGATCACCGGCACGGGAACTGACCCCCTCTGCACTCTGTGCGCAGAGCGAAGCAGGCATAAGCAGCAGACCGATCAGTGACAGAAGTGTAATCACTGAAATGATGGAAGGGCTTGTATGCGGATCAGTTCGTCTCATATCGAAGATCTTAGTTGAGGTCAACCCAGAACCAGGGCTTTTGCATTGTACCCCTGAGCGTACAGTCTGCACACGCAGATCTCACGAAGGCAAGCCGGTAGAGTGCATTTTGGTCAGTGAATATTGGCTTTATGAATGTGTATCCTGAATTCAGGTGGGCCCAATAGATTTCATCAAAGGTCATCCCCCCGCCTGGTGATATTGACGGATAGTCAATCGGACCCTTTTCCTGCCTGTCACATTCATATTGGTACATCGGAAGCCCAAGGGCTAAAGCCTCCCTCACCGTTACGTACAGGCGCTGCATCTTGACAGCCGAGACCTGGAAATACCCAATTACCTGGTCTTCCGGATCA
>CAZVLJ010000129.1:0-4064 GCA_964627825.1 uncultured Rikenella sp.
AGCGTCCCAATCAGAAGAGAGGACTACCTCGGTGGTCCGGCCTACGGGCGAAAAGACCAGGCTGCCACTGCCCCTGAGACCCAGACTGAGACTGAACTCACCGCCTGCCTCACTCAGCGCAGCCTTGTCAATGGCATACCGGAATGAAATACCGTTGTCAAAGAGATCGGTCTGCCCTGCCCCGGGAATGGCACTGATGACCCTGCCACCCATGCTGAGCGAGACGCTGTCAGCAATCCCCTTGTTGTCAGATACACCAAGAGAGATATATGCCTTGTCCCATTGCCAGGTGTACTCATTAAGATGCTCATAGCCTGCCACAACGAAGGTGCCGGTAATACTTATGTCTGAGTCATAAACAACGGTTTCATAGATGCCTCTGTACCTGATCTCCGGCACCAGCACACCGTTCACCTTGAGCCCGTCAGGGAGAATGTGCATGGTGGTTGTTACATATGAACCGTCATCGGCAACAATCCTGATACCGGGTACGTTAAGCACCGGACCGGTGACCGTCTGGGCTGATGCCCATAGTGAGCCGATTTCCTGCCGGGCTGTTTCAGCATTCGAAGAACGCTCCCTGATATGCTCCATAATGAGTGCAAGCGGGATGAGCAGAATCAGTCCCATTACTCCGATTAAGACCATCTTGACGGTCATTGACTCATACCATTTTTCCTGTTTTGTGTTTTCTGTTTCCATCGTTTTTGGATTCATTAAAGTACTTTGTATTTCAAAGTTGATATTACAAAAAAAATTATCGGTTTCTGATCAGTTCCTCCAGTGCCTTAAGGTGGCTGCTGAAGCTGTCCAGTCCCTCCTCGGTTATTGAATAGCTGGTGTTGGGCTTCCGGTTGATGAAGCTCTTCTCCATCTTTATGTACCCTGCCTCTTCGAGGGCCCTGAGGTGGCTGGCGAGGTTGCCGTCAGTCACCGCCAGGGTATCGCGCAGGCCGGTAAAGTCCATGCTGTCATTGACCGCCAGCACCGACATGATGCCCAGTCTGACGCGGCTCTCAAAGGCCTTGTTGAAGTTTGCCAGTATCTGTTTCATCCCCTGTACCTGAGATGCATGAAAAGCCCGTAAACGATATGCAGCAGGCCAAACCCGAAAACCCATATTAATACGCAGTGCTGAGGCAGCGCCAGACATACCAGCCCGGTAATCACCTCAAGCACTCCCAGCCAGTGTATTTCGCCGAATGTGAATTTTCCGGCGCTTATGACAGCCAATCCGTAAAAGATAAGTGTTGAAGCAATCGACACCCCGGCAGGTACCGTGGCAGCAGTAAAAAGAATGAACAAACCTCCCGTTCCAAGAGGAATGAGAAGGCTCGCCAGCATCCTGCGCGTGACGGGAGTCCATGCCCTGTGCCCGCTCTTTCTCGCCTTGCGCGAAGAAAAGATAACAGCTCCCGAAAAAGCCAGCACCAATACCAGTGCCATTACTCCAAACAGAGGTAAAAACTCACGGAATCCGTCAGGCCCCTCTGCAAATGGTCTCATATACCAGTCTTCAGGTGCGGAGATGTTCGTTATGATGAG
This sequence comes from uncultured Rikenella sp., assembly GCA_964627825.1. Classification (GTDB taxonomy): domain Bacteria; phylum Bacteroidota; class Bacteroidia; order Bacteroidales; family VadinHA17; genus SR-FBR-E99. The sequence goes on from CAZVLJ010000129.1 coordinate 1,546, forward strand.
CTGTGCGGCAATAGCCCCTGCAACGCCCAGGAGTCCCGCCACTATTCCCGATAATCCGCTGAGCGACAGGAACCTGGAAGATGCCTCCATTAACTTCCTGATGGCCTGGATATCCTCAAGATGCTGATCTGATTGATTCATCACTGTATTTTGTAGTACTTTGCGCTACAAAGTAAAATAATTATTTTCACTGATGCAAGAAAAAGTGATTTTTTTTGTGGGGGGGGTATATAATTAGCGACCGACAAGTCTGAAGCAGGAGTGTCAGTAGAGATGTTGTTCATACTGCACCCCTTCAACCGGGTACTCTCCTATAATGAGTGAATCCTGGGTAAATGACAATGCTCCCACCACACCGAGTCCGTTGGTAACGTTGGTATATACCGGAACCGGTTCAGCAAGGGGATTATCTGATGTCTGCCGGTAAGCCGAGAACGACTGCAGGAACAGATAGATATCCCTCGTGATGCTGTTCAACCTGAAGAATGCGCGCATGAACTCGTAATACTCCGTATTAATAATCATTTCATTGTAGGTCAGGCTGAGATTATACTCCCTGCCCGGTATAAGCTCATCATTAAAGATATAATAGTCATTATGAAGATACATATCAAAAATGTCATCTTCCTGTACAGGAGATATTATGGGATCATTGAGGGCACCATAGCTCAGGTCATTAATGTGGACATAAATCTTCTGTTCCGGATCATAAGGCTGGCCGGGGTCACCCCAGTAGCTCCCCATCGTTGCGGGCGCCGTAAACCTGTAGTAGTTTTCCTCGCCAGCCGGATCGCGGAAGCGTAGTTTTACGTTAAACTGCCTGTTTCCGTAATCGCCATAAGCGGAGCTGGTGTCAGTAACCTCAACCGTCACCGGAGCAGGCAGGACAGTCTCGCCGTATGCCATGGGGTATCCCGGAACCTCAACCTCAACGCGGTAAGTATGCCCGAACTCCGGCCTGTTTGTCTGCGAGGTGTAAAGTGAATAGGGATAGACAGCATAATAATCTGCAGGCTCATAATTATGATAGGTCAGTGTCTCCAGCAGTTCGTCGTCGCTGTAGACCCGCACCGTTGCATCCTTGATCTGCCGGGGCTGCCATTTCTCCTGGAAGACAGAATGACTTTCCGACACTGATACCACGAAAAGACTATCTGGTTGAAGGAGGGCATAGATGACCACCTTTGGTTCGGTCTCCGGACCCCTGTAGTCAATCACCGTATCACATCCGATGGTTATGATTACAGTCATTGCCACAGCCGTCAGGGTTACTATTTTCCTTTTGATCATCTTCATGGCTTTCAGAACTTGTATGAATATGATACTGACGGAATAATTGGGAACACACTCACCTTTCTAAGCTCAGGCTTGCTGTAGTAAATCATCTCTCCCGGATTGTCCGGATCAGGTTCCTCCACCCATTTGTCGCCCCAGTAGATAAAGAAAGGATTAAGCCGGTTGTAGGCATTGTAAACCGAGAAACTCCAGGTGCGCACTCCGTGTTTCTTCTGTTTGTGCAGGTTAACTCCCAGATCGAGCCTGTGGTAAGAAGGCAAACGATACTTGTTTCGTCCCGGGAAATCAGTAATCATGTCATACCCGGAATAGTAGGCAAAGAGATTCTCAGCAGGGTACTCCGATGCGCCCAGGGTGGCAGCGTTGCCGGTGCCGTAAACCCATACCAGTCCTGCATCAACCCTGTCGCTGAACTTATGGGTCAGGGCAACACTAATGTCATGCCGGCGGTCATACTTGGCGGGGAAGGTTTCTCCAAAGTTGAGGTTCTCAAACCTGCGGTTGGTCCATGATAGGGTATAGCCTATCCATCCCGTCAGCTTCCCATAACTCTTTTCCACCATTAACTCGGCCCCGTAGGCCCATCCCCTGCCCTTCTCCACCTTCGATTCCCATCCGGCGCCCGTGCCTCCGAAGAAGGCTCCCTCCTTGTACTCAATCAGGTTATCCATGGTCTTGTAAAAGGCCTCCAGGGTGACCTCAAGGTTGCCCGGGATAAGGAATCCCGTACCGGCAGCCACCTGGTGCGAGACAGGAGGCTCATACCGGCGCGTCACAGGCAGCCATAGATCGGTTGGCAGACTGATGGCAGAGGTTGTAAGCAGGTGCACGAACTGGGCCATCTTACTGTATGACAGCTTGAATGAGAGATCCTCTCCGGCCAGGTAGCGGAGTGAGATCCGCGGCTGGAAGACAAAATAGCTCGTGTCCTGAACGTTGAACAGCGACAGCCGTACGCCGGCATTCATCTTGAGTTTTGGGGCGAGCTCGATGTTATCCTCGGCATACATGATGAACTCATTGGCTCTCACCTTCATGTCTCCGATAACAGTGTCCAGCCCGGTGTCACCCATGATGCCCGAATCAAACCTGAAGGTGGTGACACCCGGCTTGAAGTAATGGAAGGTGTACCCGGTACCGAACTTCACTGAATGTTTGGGCGACAGGTAATAGTCGAAGTCAGTCCTTGCACCCACATCTTCTATGCCTGAGAAGTACTTGAA
>CAZVLJ010000130.1:0-884 GCA_964627825.1 uncultured Rikenella sp.
AAGAGATAGTGGTTCAAGTTAATATGTTATTCGAAAGGATTAGCAGAATTGAATCGAAGCTTGTTAAGATTGGAAGCCAATTAAATGAGCTCTCACAGAGTCTTTTAATAAGAGCGTTCAAGGGAGAATTAGGCTCCCAAGACCCTGATGATGAACCTGCAGATAAACTTCTTGAAAGGATTTTACAGGAGAAAGCCAAGTTGATTAATAAGGGTAGAAAATTAAGGTCGGACAATTACCTATTAGTAGCTGAACCTTCTTTAAAACACAAGATAAAATGAAAGACGAGGTTCATATCTCAATTTGGCTTGGTAAAACGGATCATGGTGAATCCGATTCAAATGAATCTTATAAAAATTATGCAGACCCCCTCTTCAAAGCAGTAATTGTAAAATATTGAAAAATGAATATTTCAGAAATTGTCAGCAGTCGGCGACAGGATAGAATTCTATTTCATGGGAATATCCATATATTGAATAAATTATTTTAAAAACGATGAACAAAGATCTGATTTTCATAAGTCACTCTGTCCCTGAGGATAACTATTTGGCATCTTGGTTAGCGTCTAAACTAGGTCAAATTGGATATAAAGTGTGGGTTGATGTCGAAGATTTAAGGTCAGGGAGTGCTTTCTGGAACGAAATAGAATTGAAGATGAGGAATGAATCAATACGATTCATTGCCTTAATATCCACTAGTTACATTAATAAAGCATTAAATAAGAATACTGGTGTATTCAGTGAAGTCACCTTAGCAAAATCCCTTTCAAAGAATATTGACAATTATATTTTGCCTCTTCGTATAGATGAAAGTAATTATGATGACTTTCCAATCAACATTTTACCCTTAGATACTATTGATTTTAGTGAAAATTGGGGTAGTGG
>CAZVLJ010000130.1:894-4030 GCA_964627825.1 uncultured Rikenella sp.
ATCAAAAAATTACTAAAAGAACTGGAATTGTCAGAGATACCTGTAAGTACCTTGAATCCAAACACTCTTTCGCTGTGGCATAAATTCCAAGGGATAAATGGAACAGATATTTTACAAAATGAAATATATGGATCTAACTGGTTTTACTGTGATCTGCCTGAAAGATTGACAGTATACAGATTCCCGGGAGATTTAAAAAAACTAAATGAAAACATACCCTTTCCTTTTATTCTTGACGGAGATTATTGCCTAGGATTTTTCGATGATGAAGGACTTGGATTAATACCAGATTACACGGAAGATCTACAAGTCGCAGAATTTATCCTCGGAGATGTATATTCGCTTGAAAATGGTCATATTATTAAGGACACTAAGCCAAAGCTCTCTAATTTAATGAACAAAGCAATATATCATCATTTTTATGTAAGCGAGAACTTTAAAGCCTTCAAAATTGCCAACAAAAGGAAAGTTATATACCCAATTTCGACTAATACTAATTCGAAGTATGTTTCATTTATAAGAAACGGAAAACGAGGAAGAAGAAAATTAAAAGGAAGTACTCCTGTCAACTGGAGCTTTGGATTAAGTTTTGTTTTCCAACTTAATCCCTTTCCTCATTATGTAGCAAATCATCATATATTATGTTCAGATAAGACTGGATTTTTTGGCAAGCAAAAACAGTTGGAATATAGACGCTCCATACCAAAAGAATGGTATAATCGACATTGGTTTGACAGGATTATTGCATTTATGAACCTTGCAAATGGTTCAAAGAACACTTCCGAATTCATAATTCAACCTGGTAGAGAAAAAATAACAATATATCTTGATACTGTATGTTTTGAATCAGCTATAAGTTATGAAGAACCTAGTTTATTATAAGGAACCCAAATTAACATTTGGCCAAAATCAAACTGCAGAAGATCCGAGAGATGGTTTATTACTTTTTGGACCCTGTGAAAAGTTTAGCCTTAATTCTGTAAAAGCCGGTGTAATCGGTACTAGGAATGGAATAACCTCATACAAGGAGTTTGTTAAACGGTTGAAGTCACCCATTATTTCAAAAAAAACTGTCTATGGTAAAGAAATTGAAATTGAAGCTCAACGGCCCAGTTTCACTGGTTTTGAAGCAACATTTGGTGTGGAATGGAATGAAGATCCTGTGATTTCAAAAGTCCTTGAAGAAAAAGAAATTGAAAAAATATTAGACACAAAGAATAAGAAAAAAAGGACAAAAGCACTTGTTGAGTTTTATAGAGATGAAATACTTGAATCCAGAAGAAAAGATGATAAAAGGGTTGATATTTGGTTTGTGATAGTTCCTAGGAATGTCTATATCTTATGTAGATACGGCTCAAAAGGAGAGGAACTTTCAAAGCAGTTGGATTACAAAATTAATCTTCTCAATGAAGGTCAGTTGAGTCTTTATGAAGACTATGATGATGAATTAAGAGAGTTGGAGAAACTAAAAGATGATACTTCGGACTTTCACAATTTGCTTAAAGCTTACCTCTTGCAGGCCAAAGTCGAAAGTCCAATCCAGATTTTAGTGGAACCCACCTTGAATTTTAGAGATAAACTAAGAAATGCGGAATTAAGCGATGATTTAAAGGCCCATTTAGCATGGACTCAATCAGTTGCTGTATATTACAAACTAGGTAATAAACCTTGGATCTTACATGATATTAGAAAAGAAGTATGTTATTTGGGATTAATATTTAAGCAATTACCAGATAAATCCAATAAACATTCAGCTTGTAGTGCCGCCCAGATGTTTCTTTCAGATGGTGACGGAGCAATATTCAGAGGGAATATTGGCTTGTTTAAAAGTGAGAAGGAAGAGGGGTATCACTTGGATGAACAAAATGCTGAAATTTTGCTCGGAATGGCACTTGATGATTATTATGAAAATCGTGGTTGTTATCCTAATGAGCTATTCATTCATGGACGAGTAAAATTTGACGATGTTGAATGGAGAGGATTCTTGAATGCTCTTGAAAACAGGGGGGCAAATAGTCAATTGAATGGTATAGTAATCAAAGATACACGGGAGACGCCAAATTTTAAGCTTAAACTATTTAAAGAAACAATTAGGGCAGGACAAAAAAATGCATATGGCATAATGAGGGGACTTGCCTGGCATATTGATGAAACGTCAGGATATTTATTCACAAGAGGATATATACCTCGAATAGGAAGTACAAATCATCTCGAAATTGCAAATCCACTATACATTGAAATAGTAAGAGGAAACTCATCACTTAGTATAGTATTGAAAGATATTCTAGCTCTAACTAAATTAAATTATAATGCTTGTATTTACGGCGATGGATTACCTGTAACCCTTCGATTCTCTGATTTAATTGGAAATATTCTAACTGCAACCTCAAGTTGGGAATCTGATATGAGACAGTTCAAATATTACATTTGATTTAATGAAATAGTATTCCTCAGGTATGGAAAAGCCATTATAATGTTCTATGTACAATACTGAAACATACAAAGAACCATTTTGGGCAGAGAACAGTGGCTTTATGACCGGCCGTGATCCTCTTGGAATTCAAAACAGCTCAATCTCACTTTATGCTGCCTTATTGCCAGGAATGACCAATTTGACCCTGAGAGTACGCTATTATGGACTTTATTGCTGGCTATTAAATGAGTATAGTGCACTGCAGATAGAACCAGAAAAGAAAACACTTCAGCACTATTATAATTTCATCAGAAGGGCCGAATTGACCATCGCTTTCTTAATGTATTTTAAGTATCCTGAAATCACAAATATAGTCGGGCATGATTTTACGGTGAGAAAAGCTCAGGAATTCAGAGATAAAGAATTGTATAACATTTTTGAAGGTGCTGACAAATTGAAAAGCACTAAGAAAGGGTCAGTATATTGGGATTACACTTCAGGGGCGTTGGGACAATATTACGCTGGATCACTAATTGCACTTGAACTGATTGAGACAAGCAATAAGTTCTTCTGGTTACGGGAAAAAGGCATCAAGATGGCTCAGGTATTTGGAAACAACATCAGTAGCCAGGCGAAACAAATTTTTCTTGAGGTATTAAGAACTGGTATATTGAATCAAAGAGATCTTGAGTTACTTGATGACTTTGCTATTACAAATATTCC